>CAZFEZ010000016.1:0-6743 GCA_964518225.1 uncultured Methanosarcinales archaeon
CAGCCCGGCAGCAGCCCCAATCATGTCCTGCTCTGCTATTCCCATCGAGAAAAATCTTTCGGGAAACTGCTTTGCAAAATATTCGCTTCTCGTGCTGTCGCTTAGGTCTGCGTCAAGAGCAACAACCTTCTTATTCAATTTTCCTAACTCTAACAATGCCTTGCCATATCCGTCTCTCGTAGCTATCTTTTCCATTTTTAGTTTTTGTATTGTTTTATTTAATGCGAATTCGATGTTTTTATTGTTGGGTTTGTTTCTTTCCTAACGCAATAACAATATTTTATAAATTCAAAAATATTATTTAAACTTTTTAACATCTATCTTGTCTATCTCTTCAATAGCTTTCTTGTATTCCTCATCATTTGGGGCTTTACCGTGGAATTTGTGGTTTAGCTCCATGAACGAAACGCCTTTTCCTTTAATGGTGTTTGAAATAATTATTGTAGGCCTTTTGTTCTTCATTTTAGAAGCCTTGTCAAGAGCTTTCACAACCTGTGCCATGTCATGCCCGTTAATCTCAATCACGTTCCATCCAAACGCCTTCCACTTCATTGTAACATTGCCAATGTCCATTATCTCCTTTGTCTTTCCGGTCTGCTGGACCTGATTCTTGTCAAGTACCACAATCAGATTGTCAAGTTTGTGGAAAACGGCGGCCATCGAAGCTTCCCATACAGCTCCTTCCTGCGCTTCGCCATCGCCTATCATTGCATATACATTGCAGCTTCTTTTGTCAAGCCTGCACGCAAGCGCAATCCCGAGCGCAAAGCATATCCCCTGACCCAAAGCCCCTCCTGCAAAATCAATTCCAGGAGTGTTTAGTTCAGGATGCCCCTGTAGCATTCTTCCGATTTTCCTGTACCCTTCAAGCTCGGATTTTGGGAAAAATCCCTTATCGGCCAATACAGCATATATTACAGGGCTGCAATGCCCTTTGCTCAGTACAAACCTGTCCCGATCCTCCCATAAAGGCTTTTTAGTGTCGATTTTCAATTTGTGATAATACAATCCGACAAGCATGTCAACTGCGCTCAAAGAGCCGCCGGGATGGCCCGATTGGGCATTATAAATGATTGTCAAAATCTCTTTTCTCAGCTCTTTCGCCTTCTGCTTCAATTCCAATACTGAATTCTGTTTAGGCATTTTATTTTTGAATCTTTTTTGAATAATCAATGATATTTTTGAAAATGTTTATTATGAATTTTTTATGTTTGTCGGAATTATTCTTAATGTTGTTGAAGACCTGCCGCTCTCTTTTTTTATCAATAAGGCTGATTTTATTTTTCTTTTTATAGCTTCCAATCTGTTTTGCAAGCTCAAATCTGTTTGCTAGCAATCTAACAATATCCTTATCTATTGAATCAATCTTTTTTCTATAACTTTTGAGCTTGCCCATCAGCTAATAGAATAAGTTATTGTTTTTTATAGTTTTGCATTAATAAAAAAATAAAAAAGAATTATCTCTTCACTATCTCACTTGCCGGCTTCATGCTTTTCCATGCAAGCTCAAATAAATTCTCAAGAGCGCTCGCAAAGAACGGAGTGTTTACCCATATCCCTACATCGTAAGTCGGATGGACTTCAGTGTCATCCAGCACCATAAAAACTATCTCCTTTCCGTCAACAATGCAGAATCTCGCTTTATTGTCTGTGTGCCTGACTTCCGCAAGCCCCTGCAGCTCTTTCAGGGCAGCAGCAGATTCTTTTGTGATTGGGGCAGCAATCCTTATTTTGACCCCTCTTTTCTTCAGCTTCTCAAACGTCGGCCTGAAGCCTTCAACCTTTCTTAAGAATCCCTGGGAAGTTGTCATCAATGTTACACTTTCCTCAGCGTTCCTGATTGTCAGCTCCAAATGGTTATACAGGTTATGCCTCCCCCTTAATGAACCGCTTAGGTCAGCAGGCTCCACCAGCTCAACTCCCTGTGTGTGCAGTGTGCTTAATTCATCTATAATCTCAGTGTTCCTTAAATCACTAAGCTTCTTAACCTCCTCCTTGGCATAATCCTGAACGTTCTTCTTAACCCTTTCAACAACTTCCTTGGGAGGAACTGCTATGTATTTGATCGGCTTGCCAAGCTTCATTATGACAAATCCTTTCTTCTCAAGGGATTCCAGAACATCATAGCTTCTTGACCTTGGAACATTTGCTATGTCGCTTAGCTCTCCTGCTGTTGACACCCCCCTGGAAAGCAAAGCTGTCCATATTTTTACCTCATACAAATTCAAAGAAAAAAACCTTCTTAACTTGCTTAAAAATTCTTCTTTAACTATCATGTAAACACACCCCCCCTTTATTATTGGATAGGGGATAAAAGCCACTACTATTAAAATGTTATTATTCTTATCCGCTAGTAGTAATTCCATTACAAAATGGTAAAACTTTATCTTAACTGATAAGTTATTACACTATACATCATACTTATATTTAAATCTTGTGGAATAAACGGCTTATTTTACCCTATTCTTAGCCAGGACTTCGACAACTCCCGGATCAGCCAATGTCATTATATTCCCATAATCAGTGCTTCCTTCGGCAATTGCTTTAAGGATTCTTCTCATTATCTTGCCGCTCCTTGTCTTCGGCAGATCATCGGCAAACTGTATCTTGTCGGGCTTTGCAATCGGCCCAACATGATCAGAAACATGCTTTTTCAGCCCTTCTTGTAAATCACCATCTTTTTTGATTCCGTTTTTCAAAACAACAAATGCATAAATTGCCTGCCCTTTTATATCATGGGGGTAGGGCACAACAGCCGCCTCTGCAACTGCCTTATGGCTCACCAATGAACTTTCAACCTCTGCGCTCCCAATCCTGTGCCCTGCAACTTTTATAACATCATCAATCCTTCCCATTATCCAGAAATAGCCGTCCTTGTCTATTTTTGCAGTGTCCCCTGTTAAATAAACTCCAAATTTTTCAAAATAAGTGTGCCTGTACCTGTCCGGGTTGTTCCAGACAGTCCTGAGCATTCCGGGCCACGGATTCCTGATGACGAGATAGCCGCCTTCATCGGCATTGGCTTTGCTTCCGTCTTCTCTTAATACATCTGCCACTATGCCAAAGAATGGCTTTGTCGCAGAGCCTGGCTTAAGGGGAGTAGCGCCCGGCAGCGGAGTTATGAGAATGCCTCCAGTTTCTGTCTGCCACCATGTGTCAACGATAGGGCATTTGTCCTTTCCGATTACCTTATGGTACCACACCCAGGCTTCGGGATTTATCGGCTCGCCAACACTTCCCAATAGCCTTAAACTGCTTAAATTGCATTTGTTTGGCCATTCATCCCCCTCTTTTGCCAAGGCTCTTATTGCTGTCGGAGCAGTATAAAAAATAGTGGCCCTATGTTTCTCGACTATGCGCCAAAATCTGTCCGGTTTGGGAAATGTAGGAGAGCCCTCGTACATCACAGCAGTTGCCCCGTTTGACAATGGCCCATAAACAATATATGAATGGCCCGTAATCCACCCGATGTCTGCTGTGCAAAAGTATACGTCATTATCCTTTATGTCAAAAATCCATTTGAAAGTCTGGTAAACATAAAGCAAATAGCCTGCCTGAGTATGCAGAATACCTTTTGGCTTGCCTGTTGTGCCGCTCGTGTATAAAATAAACAATGACTCTTCCGAATGCATTCTCTCAGGCTCGCAAAAATCTTTTATGCCATCTTCATTAATCAATTCGTGCCACCAATAATCCCTGCCGTTTTGCATATTCACACTGCTTTTGGTCCTTTTTACAACCACAACATTCTTTATTGTCTGGCATTCCTTTAAGGCAGCATCTGCATTGTCTTTTAACGGAAATATTTTTCCATTCCTAAAGCTGCCGTCAGCTGTTACCAAAAGTTCTGCATTTGAATCCTGTATCCTGTCTTTCAGGGCATCTGAGCTGAACCCCGCAAAAACAACAGAATGTATTGCGCCGATTCTCGCGCATGCAAGCATGGCAATCGGAAGCTCCGGAATCATGGGCAGGTATATCTCCACTATATGGCCCCTCTGCACGCCTTTTTTCTTCAGCACATTGGCAAATTTGCAGACTTCTTTCAGAAGCTGCTCATAAGTGTATGTTTTGCTTTCCCCAGATTCAGGCTCCCAGATAAGAGCAATCTTGTCCTTTTTCCCTGACTTGATAATTCGGTCAATGCAGTTGTAGCACACATTGAGATAGCCGCCTTCAAACCACTTGAAAAAGCCCATATCATCTCTCAAAACAATATCCCATCTCCTGAACCAGTCAAGCTTCTGCGCCATCCCGCTCCAGAAAGCTTCAGGATTTTCAATTGATTTTTTGTAAAGCTTGGAATACTCTGCCATGCTTTTGATGCTGGCTTTTCTTTTGAATTCCTCGCTTGGAAAGAAAACCCTGTGCTCTTTGAGAATTGAGTCTATGAATTCCGGCATGGTACACCTCTTTTTTATTTATCAAAGACAATTTGCTTTTAAAACTTTTGTTAGTAGCTCAGCTTAAACCTCAAAATAGCCCCTATCCCGCCCAAACCATCCAGCCTTTTTCCGCCTTCATGCTCTGAGCTTATGATGTCAATCTCGCCCTTAGTTTTATCAACTGTCTTCATTATGGCATCAACATCCCTGTAAAAATTTTCACTTCTTGATTTTTGTATAAAAGAGTCAGTTATCAAAAGCCCTCTCACAGCGCCCATTGAAGCTGCATCTCCTGTTTCTTTCATTCCGTACACCGCAAGATTGCTTTTTGCTATTTCTGTAAACAGCTCCTCAACTTTGTTGATTTCCTTTGCGGTTCTTTCCTGCTTCAGCGCTTCCCTGACTTCGGGCCTTTTTATGACTTCTTCTATGCCGTTTTTTGTTGCCGAGGAGCATGTTGCAAGTATTATCTTTCGTTTTAATTCATCATCTTTCAGCTCTTTCATTAAATCTTCTTTCCAGAACGCAGGAGAAGCTAAAATCACCTGCTTGATTTGATGCCTTTCAACATACTCGCTTATTTTTTTGATTATGCCCAAATAGAAATTTTCCTTCTTTGTGTTTTCCTCCCGTTTCTTCTGGACATCTCCCTGGATATGCGCCAATATCTCATATCCATACTTCTTGAACAATGCAAAGTAAGCCTCCTCCCTGTCATGAACGCATATGAGCAGGGAACTTTTTGTTTCTGAGCACGCTTCTTTCAGCTTGTCAAGCTGATATTTAAGCCAGCTCTCTTTTATTATGGTGATTGATGTGTTTTCATCAACATTGAATGTGTGGTAATCTCCTAAAGGTATATCTTCTGGAGCCTCTTTGATTATGCCGGAAACCCTCAGTATGCTGGTGTATTTGCTGAACTCAACCTTTTCAACCTCCAGCTTTATGAAAATCGGCTTTTTTACAGCTTCCTTGGACTTTTCCTCGCTTGAAATCTTAATCTTTCTCAGAGTCCTGCCCTGGACGATGTCCTTGGGCTCTATTATTGCGCTCAAATACCACAGATCATCAAGGTTTTGGGCAAGCACCTTGACTTCGCCCTTTTTTAGATTGGAATGCAGCAATTTCATATAAACCACCAAAATAAAAACCAAGAAAATTGCTGAAGGCAATTTTCGGGCTTTGAAAATCTATTGATTTTCAAAACATTTAAATATGTTTATGTTAATTTCTTTACATTTGTGTAGTTAAAACTATAAGAGCATAAAAGACATATTGGCTAAAAAAGGTGTTACGATGGAAAATAAAGGTAAATGCTTGCGAGTGCACTCGCTTCCAGCAAGCTCGCGTTCAGGCAGTTGCGTGCGAGAACGCTTCGCAGTGGTATGCGGGGCTCGCAAGGCTCGCTCGCTATTTACCCCGCGTTCAGGTCAAGGAGGCTTGAATGCCGCCATTTTGGTTGCTGTCATTGCTGGGCTGATTATTCTTTATATCGTATTTCTGCCCAGCTCTGAAAGGGAGAAGCTCATAGAGCAAAAATCGGATAAGGATTCCTCAGGAGAAAATAGCAATGTTCTTTTGAAGGCGTCCCCCGGCTTGCTGAGCGCAGAGGGCAATCTGGAAAACGAAAAAAGCATCCCAAACATTTTCCTGGTAGAAACTACAAATGCGCAGGAATTGGAAACTATAAATCCTTTCATTATAAGGAACGGCTGGTTTGACAAGACCGCCAAGAAAATAGACTTTAATCTTGATGATCCCCAGAATATTGACAACGTCGTTGTTACATTCACAACGAAAAAGAGAAGCGGCATTTTGACAATAAGGCTGAACAGCGCTGTCATATTTGAGAACGAGCTGGAAAGTGATTTGACAGAGCCTGTGAAATTAAACAAGAATCTGCTTCAAAAAACAAATTCACTTGAGTTCAGCGTTTCTTCTGTAGGGGCCCGGTTCTGGACTACAAACGAGTACAGCTTTGAAAATGTCAATATAATAGGCGATATAACAGACACCAGCAAGCAGGAAAGCACCAATATATTCACTTTGAGCGAATCCGAGTTTTCAAGCATGGGCAGGGCAAACCTGCAGTTTATCCCGTATTGCGATGATGTAAACGAGCTTGGGGCTTTGAACATCTTTGTCAACAATAAAAAATTGTTCTCATCTGTGCCTGTCTGCGACAACGCCTACAGGCAGGCCATACCAAAAAGCGCGCTGAACGAAGGCGAGAACAACATAGTTTTCAAGACGAGCAAGGGAAGCTACAGCGTTGAGCAGATCGCAATATCTTTGGACTTTAAGGAGCATTCTGTCAAGACATACTACTTTGAGATAGATGACAGCACTTTCGATAGA
>CAZFEZ010000016.1:6857-11068 GCA_964518225.1 uncultured Methanosarcinales archaeon
TACGGATAAAACTACATTTTCAAAAAGCATCCGCAGCAAGGTTTCATCAGGAAATAACTTTGTGAGGATAGAGCCCATGGATGACATTGAGGTTGTTGAATTAAGAGTTGAACTGACTTAGATTATAATGCTTATTTTATCATTCAAATTTTCAAAAAAAGAGGTGGATTGGGAGGAATTCTTTTAGACTGATTAGGCTTGAAAAATGATAACCTCAAAATTATTGAAGTATTTCAGAGACAGCCGCCATTTATTTAAAAATAAAAAAGGCCAGGTAGCCAGAAGCCCAACTTCTAAGCTGAATCCTGACAAAAATGAGGATCAGGAGGCAAGAGGAAGCGGAGGCGGCACTTTTAACATAACTAATATTGTAAAAGCGACACAAGAAAAACATTTCGGGTTAGCATTTATTTTATGGACAATCTTCATATTCATCCTTTTGTTTTGGGGTGCATGGAAGTATGTATTGCCAGATTCGCTAAAGGTTGAGATTCCTTTGTTTGGGATATTTGTCTATTCAGGAGCGCTTCTTTTCGTAGTCTATATAATCTCAGGTTTTGTTTCTGCGGCCAAAAACACAGACATAAACGTTAAGATTACCAATTTTTTTGTAGCTCTCGTTTTGTTAGTCTGGCTTTGGGACCTTGCCCCTCCAGAACTAAATTTAGGCATATTTAAAATTCCAATTTATGGGGGCGGTGTTTACTATCAGGGTTTTATATGGAATATAAGCGGTGACTTTTTCACATCAATACCTGCCATACTGGCATCGAGTGTCATGTTTGCATTTCTTTATATCAATATGGTTTACAACATAGTTGAGAAGGAGTACATCGGAGCCATTCTCGGCTTTGGATTTATCTTACTTTCAAATAAACTTGCTTCTTATATCCCAACCCAGTATAATTATTCAATTCCTATACCCTGGGGAAACACTGCTTTTTTAATAACAGTTCTTATTGGATTTCTTATAACTGTTTTTCTGATATCCATGTACAAAAAACATGGTCTTACTTCAAAGATTCCTAACTTTTTTTCATTTTTATTTATGGCTTTTGTATTCTCATTTTTTTGGATAAACAACGGTTGGTTTTTCAATCTAAAGGCTATCGCTCATGCGGCATACATAGTGATATTCGGGTTTTTTTACATAACAAGGATGGAAAGTAAGAATCCATCTGTATGGCATTTTATGATTCCCTTACTTTTGATAGCTGATTTTTACGGGTATGGATTTTTATTCGGTTCTGATATCCTTGTGCTAAAATTCTTCCCGATTCTTGTTTTGTTTGTTGTTGCTTACTGTTATCACAAGACAAAAAGCCTATACGCCCTAACCACGACTGTAGTTATTGTAACAATTATTCTGATTTTATCATTACAGGCAAGCGGCTACGAGAGCTCCACAGTCAGTTTTACACCAAGAGAAGGTGGCGCAGACTTCAAAGACTTCATGGGAGCATTATTTGGAAAGGCCCAAGATGCAATTACAAGTCAATTAGACTATGCAACGGGCGGCTATTATAGGGGCGGCGTAGAGAAAAACCAGTTTGAGCCTCTTGGAGTGTTCTTTGACAGGATAAAGCCAGCCCAACCGAGATTCTACACAGACGAGCCTGTAACTATATGGGCAACGATAAAGTCGAGAACATTAAGCGACCCTGTTTTTGTAAATTTCACCTGCTTCCGGGTTGGAAAAGACACCAAAAGGATAGAACCAAACACTAAAGATTCCAATATTGATATCAAGGACACAGTGATTCCGGACAAGCCTTTTACAGTCTATACTCTCGAAGAGAAGGACACTGAATGCACATTCAACAAAAACAAGCTTCCGGCAGGCGGAAATACTTTTATCCTATCCGCATCTTACACTTTCTTGACAAGCGCCTATCAAAAATTCTATCTTATGGATGATGAAAGATACAGGGCAATGTACAGGGAAAACCTGGACCCGTTAAAAGAATTCGGAATAACTGACAGAGCGCCTCTGGCCATAGCCACCAACGGACCTGTTGAGATAGGAGTCGGCATTAATTATCTAACACCAGTCTCAGCCAAAATGTCAGTAGATCCTGCCTTATTTATAACGCTTACAAACAGGGAAAAGATAAACGATAAGCAGGGAAAGCCGTATGGGGAGTGGACTGGAAAAATCAAACAGATAAATGAACTTACATTGGTTTTGCCGAAAGGCGTTACAATAGATCCAAATCAGTGCAGCCCAATAAAATTTAGTACTTATAAAAGGGAAGATTGTTCTGCTTCATGCGTAAATGTATGCACTAAAACATGTGGGGGATTTGAAGATCGTGAAAAAATGGATTGCATCGATGAGTGCGGTATAACCACATCTAAAATCAAAGCTTGCGAGCAAGACTGCAACAACCTTTTCAATAGTGAAACCGGAGGAGGAGATTACACTGGATACAGGCTCAGGGTTGAGGATATAAAAACAAAAGATGCGTATAAGGACATCGACAGGTTTTTGACATTCGCCTGCAGGCTGAAATTTGACAAAGGCACAGCATTGGAAAACACCCCAATAACAACAAAATTCATCAGGATAAGGGCAAGGTATGACTATCTGCTTGAAAAACAAACATCTGTTACTGTCGATCAGGCGCCTGCACCAGTAAGCTCAAGCGTTGATGAAGCCCTAAAAACTGCTGTGGTGAGTTTGAAATTAGACGATGGCATAGAAATACCAATTGACCCTTTAAGAGGTTTGATACACCTTGAAAGCAAAGGAATGCACTGCTGCATAGAAAGTGGCAGGAACAGGGCAGGCACTTGTAAATCAAGCGACGATGCAAACTGCAAAGACGATAGAATACTCACAAGTTTTGATGGGAGTAGTATAGGGGTAATGCAAATAAACAAGATTAATGCAGGAATTGCAAATTCTGTTTGCCCCCCCGGACAGACAATATATGATAGAGATTGCAATATAAAAGTTGGTTTAGAGATTTTGCGAAGATACTACAAACAATACAAAAATGGAGCTAGTGATAGTATTCTAGCAAAATACTGCCCATCTGGAGAACAGTATCATGAGCTTTACAAGAATTACAGGGGGTTTGATGCAGCACTTAGAGGTTACAATGGTTGGGGATGCAAGCTAAGCGTTCTTGAGTCAAAGTGCAGAAAAGTATGTTCAACGGAAACTTGCGTCAAAAATTGTTTGGACGGGACTGTTTTATACGTTCAAAAAGTAAATGAGATAGGAAATAGAATAAAATTAGGAGAAATCATAACCCAACCAATACCGGAGCTTGAACAATTACCGGAAAATGAAGGAGTTGAAGATGCCCAGACTTACTAAAAAAACTTTATTTTTAACATTTTTAATTTTATTACTTTTTATAGTCAGCTGCACCAGCCAATCAACTTCCAAGACAAAAGAAGTAAATCTTTTCGTCGGCGCAGACGGATTAGCGCAAGAATTCTCTAAGACAGCTCCGCCGCCTAGAGTTTTTGAGGACAGCAGTTTTCCAATCTTATTGACAATCAGGAACAGCGGAGCTTACAGCATTAAAGACAAATCAGGCATATTATCAATAGGAAGAGAAAAGGACTACATAACAAGCGTCTCTGTCGAAGAAAATGGCAGAGTATCCAAAGGAGCCCAAGACCAGGCAAAGTTTGACGTTGAAGGCAAAACTCAAATCAATCCCAAAGGAGACCGCATAGTTGTAAATCTGAATGCAAAAACAGGCAAATTAGACCCGCAAAGCGAATATAGGGAGTCCATTATAACATCCACTTTATGCTACCCATATAAGACAATTCTAAGCACAACAGTCTGCATAGACCCGGATATTTCCAGCATTAGGCCAGGTAAGAAAGTCTGCAACGTCAAAGAAATGCTTTTCAACCTAGGCCAAGGCTCTCCAATTGCCATCACAAAAATTGAGCCAAACATGATACCGGAAGAAGGAGATATCATCAAGCCGCAATTCCTGATTTTCATAGAAAACAAGGGCAGAGGCAACCCTGTTGACATTAATAATTATCAAAACGTATGTGGAAAATCTGATTTCAGCGACGGCACAAGATTGACAAGCTCTAACAACATATGGAATGTAGCCAAACTGAGGGCGCTCTCCTCAGGCAAAGAAGGCGAAAACCAGCTTGAATGCACGCCTAATCTGGAGAACAGCAATGATAAACTTACTGGATTCATACGGTTCAGGGATAAGAAGGATTTT
>CAZFEZ010000017.1:0-10956 GCA_964518225.1 uncultured Methanosarcinales archaeon
GGACGGCACTGCGGACATCGTAAAAAATATATCTAAAAAAAACAAGAATGTTCATTTGTTATTGAGGAAAAAAGACAGGGGAAGAGGCTCTGCTGGAAGGGATGGATTCATTTATTGCTTAAAGAATGGTGCTGATATAGTTATAGAGATGGACGCTGATATGTCCCACAACCCGGAGTACATCCCAAAAATGATTGAAGAGCTGAAAAATGCAGATTTGATTCTTGGATCTAGGAGGGTTGAAGGCGCTGAAGAGGTTGGAAGAAGTTTAATTAGAAAGATAATAACTTTTCTTGCAAATCTTTACATCAGACTGATTTTGGGGTTAAAAGCCAAAGACTGCAACTCAGGCTTTAGATGTTTTAAAAGAAAAGTGCTGGAAAGTATAAACTTAGAAAAGCTTGAATCAAAAGGCCCTGCAATTGTCCAGGAAGTCTTGTTCAAGGCGCATCTGAAGGGATTCAAGATAAAGGAAATCCCAATAACCTTTGTAAACAGGACAAAAGGCAGGTCAAAGCTCGGAATACCGCAGCTAATAGCCGGGTATTTTATGGTTTTGAAGCTGAAATTTCAAAATATTTTTGGAATGATATAAATAGGCGAAGCCGAGCGTGTGTGTGACATGCGAGGCTCGCGACGAGACGCGCTCGCCAGCTACCCAGCGAGGCTGAGCACGAAAATGGGTGCGAAGCAGGGATTAAAATTTTAACAACAAAAAAATTTCAATAAAACTCAATAACGGTTAAGCATTAACTAAAAATCAATAAAAATAAACTAAACAAAGATGAAAATAGCAATTTTAACTCCGACATTCGAGCATTTCAGCGGGATAGACAGGGTGGCTGAGCAGCAGGCACTGGAATATTCAGCTAAAGGAAATAAAGTTGCTGTATTCGCCTTGGAATCTGGAATAAAGCCAAAAGGCTACAAAATTGAAGTTTTGGGAATGCCTAAAAATCTTTTTATGCAAAGGTTATACAGATTATTTTTCTTCCTTGACATTAAAAAAATAAAGGCTAATGCTGAGAGATTAAAAGATTATGACATTGCCATTTCACATTTTTACCCGATGAACTTGATTGCCAAGTACGCAAAGAAAAAATACAATGTAAAGTATGTTTACCACAACCACGGGATTGGGTACAGCGAATTATTTACAAATCCTTTTGAAAAGGTTTACATGAAGCTGTTCGGGCTTTTTAATAGATTATCATTAAAAAATGCTGACGAGGCTGTTTCCATAAGCAAATTCCTGCGGGAAGAATTAAAAAAAGAAACTGGACTGGAGAGCAAAGTAGTTTATGACAAAATAGACAGTAAAAAGTTCAGAAAAGGCATTGACAGGAGCAAAATAAGGAAGAGGTTAGGCATAAAAAATAGTGAAAAACTTTTGTTCTTTATAGGGAGATTGTCGCCGCACAAGAATATCCACACTTTAACTAAGATTTTTAATATTGTAAATGAAGAAATGCCAAACACAAAGCTGCTTATAGCTGGAAAGCCGACATTTCCGGCTTATTACAGAAAATTGAGGGAAATTGCCAATAAAAATGTTATTTTCAGGGAGTTTGTGAATGACAAAGAGCTTCCTCATTACTATGCTGCATGCGATTTGTATGTGACAGCTTCACTATGGGAAGGATTTAACCTGCCAATTGCTGAAGCGCAGGCCTGCGGCAAAAAAATAGTGGCATTCGATGTATGTTCGCATCCTGAGGTTGTTAAAAACGGCATATTGGTGAAAAAAGATGACATTGAAGGGTTTGCAAATGCCATTCTAAGTTTATTGAAAGAAAACTTTAAATAGGTCGCAGATTAACGATTGTTAACTGGTGTTTAATATGACAGATGTGCTTTGTATTGTGCCGCAGTACACATACGGCAGCTTAAAAGACATAGGGCCAAAATGCCCGAATATAGGCATAGCCACGGTTGCTGCATTTCTTGAGCAGAACAATTACAAAGTGGAGATACTGGATGCTTTTGCGCTGGAATTGACGCATGAGCAGGTTAAAGACAAAATAATATCTATAAAGCCTTCTTCAGTCCTTATAGGCAGCTCAACTGCCACCCATAGAAATGCTATGAAAATTCTGGAAAACACAAAAGAGATTGACAAAAGAATAACCACAATCTACGGAGGCCCCCATGTGACAAACAGCCCCCAGACAGCCATAACAAAAGATTTCGTTGACTATCTTGTGATAAACGAAGGCGAGCTGACGGCACTGGAGCTTTTGGATTTCCTCAATGGAAGAAACAAACTGAAAAAAGAGGAAATAAAGGGCATTTGCTATATGGAAGACGGCAAAATGAAATTCACAGAAAAAAGGCCTTTCATAATGAACCTTGACATTTTGCCCATGCCCGCATATCACCTGCTGCCCATGGATGCTTACAGGGCTTATGGGTGGCTGGACGTAGGAAGAAGATTTACAACTATTATGACTTCAAGAGGCTGCCCCTTTAAATGCTCGTTTTGCGTGAGCTCAAAAAACAATGATAATTTTTGGAGACAGCGAAGCGCAGCGAAGGTATTTGAAGAAATAAAGCTGCTTTATGATAAATACAACATCAGGCACATGTATTTCCAGGATGATGAGTTTTGCGTCAACCACAAGAGAGTCATAGAGCTATGCAACATGATTGTTGACAACAATATGGACCTGTACTGGGAATGCCTTACGAGAGTCAATCACGTTGATGAAGAACTGATAAGCAACATGGCAAGGGCAGGCTGCAAGTCAATTTTGTATGGCGTGGAGGTGGGCTACGATGACGGCTTTAAGAAGATACAAAAGCCAATTACTTTGGAAATGGTTGAAAAAGCTGTGAGGATGACGCAAAAGCACAAGATAATGGTAAAAGCGACTTTCATCATGGGATTTCCTTGGGAAAGCGAAAAAGAACTGAAGCAGACTATCAAGTTTGCAAAGAGATTGGATGCTGACCTTACATTTTTTAATACGTTAACCCCATATGCGGGCGCAGACATATACAATGAGATGAAGACGAACAACTTGATATTAAGCGAGGATGATTTTGAGCATCACGGAACACATGCAAGCACATTGATAAGGACAAAATACCTGTCCCCGAAGGAAATTGAGTATTGGGTCGGAAGGGCTTATTTATCCATGTATTTAAGACCGAAATACTTATTCAGAAAGCTGTCGCAGATGAGAAATTTCAATGAACTGAAAAGCAATGTCAAAGGCGGTTTTGAGTTATTAAGCCTGGCCATGAAAAAATTCACAAGATCAGTAGATTGAATCCAGCTTAAAATGTATTTTCTTAAAAAATTTAAAGATATGGACAGGTATACAAAATCAGCTGCCATAATCATAGCTTTAGGAATAGTTTTGAGATTCACATTGGTTATCCTGTACCACCCTTCCGGCGATGCATGCTGGCATCTGTCTGCGTCAAGATTCATGGCGGATAATCTGAAAATTCCCCTGCTGGAGCCTCTGGGCAGGGAGGTTTTCTGGGAGCCTCCTGCTTTCCACATAATTGCTGCCTCATTTTACAGGATTTTCAGTGTTTTTGGCTCTGGCGCATCAGAGTTCAGCATGAAGCTGATCTCCCCGATTTTTGGCTCATTGTCATTAATAATGACGTTCATGATTGTAAAAAGGCTTTTTGGAAATAAAACCGCTTTCTATTCAGTAATTTTTGCAACATTCCTTCCAATCAATATTTTTTACGGAACAATAGCCTATACAGAGTCCTTGATGACCTTTTTTGTCCTGCTAAGCCTTTACCTGATGATAAAAGGGAGGCATATCCTCAGCGCTATTGCTTTTGGCGTCTCTCTCCTGAGCAAATACAATGCTGTGTTTACCTTGCCATTGATAATCTATTTCATGCACAAGAACGAAAAACACCCTTGGAGATTCTTCAAAAAATTTTTAATATTCGCAATCATAGCTGCGCTGATATTCCTCCCATGGCTGGCGAGAAATTATGCCAGTCTGCATAACCCGTTATGGCCTTTCTTCACAACTGTGTTTGGCGGCTATGAATCTGCCGAGACATT
Source organism: uncultured Methanosarcinales archaeon (assembly GCA_964518225.1). Classification (GTDB taxonomy): domain Archaea; phylum Nanobdellota; class Nanobdellia; order Woesearchaeales; family GW2011-AR4. Next base: position 4,040 of record CAZFEZ010000017.1, read on the forward strand.
CAAAGGCAACAATATCTCAAGTCTTTGGAACATTAGCCATCTGGCCACGCTGTACTTGGGTATTTTTGGAGTTCCTGAAGGCAATTACCAAAATATTTTTTTCTTTAAGATACCTTTCATAGAATTGCTTTTTGCTGCTTGGCTTTTGGCTACAATAGTTTTTATTATCCCGATCATATTTTATAAAAAGAAAAAGGCTGAATCTTCAAAGATAAATGTCATGATGATTATCTGGCTTGCGCCGCATTTGCTGCTGATTGCGCTTTATGTGATAAACACTGCAATAGCGTACTCTAGACTTCTCGTTACTGTAGTACCGCTGTTCTCAGCAATGTGGGGATTGGGGTTCAGCCACATATTGGACAGAATGAAGAGGTATAGGGCCGTTGTAATTTTCATATTGGCAGCTTTAATTTTTGGATTTTCATGTGTGGAGCTTGTGAAATCTGCATTGATAAACAATGAGTGGAACTTTTACCAGAAGGATTTTGACTGGGTTAAGAAAAACACAGAAAAAGATGCTGTGTTTATTGCCGGAGGGCAGTGCCTGTCGTACAACCTGCATAGGTTCACTGTGAATCCGACAAAAGACAGTTTTGACAATGCCGAATATGCATGGGCAAACCAAAAATTCGTACTTGACAGGCGTTCGATTCTTGATGCGCAAAGCTTAAAGTATCTGCAATCAGGAAAGTATAAGGTGGTTTACTCAAACGGCGACACAGGCACGGCAATATACAGTGTCATACAATAAATTTAGGCTGTAATAGGTATTTTTCACTGAAAACCTGCAAAACATAAGGATCACCCACTCTTCTGAATTTTTGGGCTTGCCTTCTTTTTTTTAGTATAAGATTGAAGTTAAAAATAATAGATAAGACGGCCTTCAGCCTGGCAGATGCATTGTTTATTTTCAGAGTGGACAAGTCCTTGCATATTGCAACAAGCCTTGCAGACAGCACATAAGGCAAAAACAAGAGTATATTATTGACAGATAAAGTCTTAAAGAATGCAGTTAATATATTTTTTTCCATTAGAAAAGTTGTAGACGGCCCGCCCATCTTCTGAGTTGTGACTGCGTGCAGATGGCATATAACAGATTTGGGTGAAAACATGATTTTCCTGCCGTTAAGCCTTATCCGAAGGCCCAAATCAACATCTTCCGCATAAATAAAAAAATCAGGGTCAAACAAATATCCAAAAGTGTCAACGAAATCTTTCCTTATTAAACCTACTCCAAGGTAGGGTATTTCTTTCGCTTCAGCGCCATTGCCTTTTACGTGACCGCTGTAGAATGCCCTTGAGAGCCATGTTCCTCCTGAGACTATATTCTTATCGTAAAAATTCACAAGCCTTGGAGCGGCCATTGCAGTATTCTCGTCTGAACTGATAGTCTTGACCAAGTTTGCCATGCAGTTTCTGTCCAACTCCATATCATTGTTCAAAAATAAGATATATTTTCCTCTGCAGTGTTCCAGCGCAGAATTTATTCCGGAATAGCCTAAATTTTTTTCATTTGCAACCAATTTTACATTTTTATAATTTTTCCTGATGAATTCCCGGCTCCCGTCATTTGAGTTATTATCAACAATAAGCACTTCGTAATCCCTAAAAGTTGATTTTTTAATAGAAGGGAGTATGGTCTTTAACAGGTTTTTCCCGTTATAATTGACAATTACAATCGAAATTTCCATTTTAATTCATTTTGCCGGCAAAGGTTGTGCCCGGGTTCAGCGCTTTTGCTTACGATGGATTATTTACGCCATCATGCGATAAAAAATGGCAAGCCAATCATCAAAACCAGCGTGTTCCAAAACATTTCCCCTCGGGATATCACTTTTATGATGATTTTTGGGAGCATAAGGGTATAGAAATGTTTATAAATCATTTGGTTCATCGCTTTGTCGATTAAGCCGATGAGCAGGATTCTGGTGACAGGGGGTGCAGGTTTTATAGGCTCATTTATGGTGGACGAGCTGGCCAAAAAAGGCCATTTTGTGAGGATATATGACAATCTCGAGAAACAAGTCCATTTAGGAAAGATTCCGGATTACTTGAATAAGAATGCTGAATTTGTTAGTAATGATGTAACGGATTATAATTCTCTAAAAGATGCAATTGCCGACATTGATGTCGTTATACACCTGGCAGCCGTGGTCGGTGTAGGGCAAAGCATGTACGCAATACAGAAGTATGTTAATTCAAACACATTGGGAACTGCAGTGCTGCTGGAGATATTGGCAAATGAGGAGCATGATGTAAAAAAGCTCCTTGTTGCAAGTTCTATGAGCACTTACGGGGAAGGCAGCTACAGCTGCAACAAATGCGGGCCGGTTGAACCGAAATTACGGGATGAGGGGCAAATGTCGAAAAACGAGTGGGAAGTAAAATGCCCAAAATGCAGCTCTGTTTTGGAGCCTATTCCGACAACGGAAAATAAAAAACAGGATATAAACAGCGTTTATGCACTGACAAAAAAGGACCAAGAGGATATGTGCTTGCTTGTTGGCAAGTCTTATGGGATTAAATCTGTCGCATTGCGCTACTTCAATGTTTACGGCCCCAGACAGTCATTGAGCAACCCTTATACGGGAGTAGCTGCGATTTTCCTGAGCAGGATTAAAAACAATAAGCAGCCTGTTGTTTTTGAAGACGGATTGCAGACAAGGGACTTCATAAGCGTGCACGACATTGTAAGGGCAAATCTATTGGCAATGGAAAGTAATTCTGCGAATTACGAAATTTTCAACGTTGGCACCGGAAGCCAGATTACGATCAAAAGCATAGCGGAAGTTCTGGCAAAGCTGTGCAATAAGGATATACCGCCGGATATTACGAATAATTTCAGAAAGGGTGATGTCAGGCACTGCTTTTCAGACATAACGAAAATAAGGCATAAGCTGGGATTTGAGCCGAAAATAAGCTTTGAAGACGGCATGAAGGAACTGGTTCAATGGTCTGAATCTGCTGAGTCTTATGATAAAGTAGGCATCGCAACAGAAGAGTTGAAGAAAAAAGGCCTGCTCCTCTAAGATGTTCAACAACAAGAAAGTGTCTGTTGTGTTCCCAACATACAACGAAGAACAAAACATAAAGAATGCCATAGAGGATTTCTTCTCAACCAGTGTTGTTGATGAGATAGTAGTGGTGGATAATAACTCCAATGATGGCACTGCAAATGAAGTCAGAAAAACGAAAGCAAGGCTAGTCACAGAAAGTAATCAGGGCTATGGGTGGGCGTTAAGGAGAGGTTTAAGGGAGGCAAGAGGTTATTACATAATTACAGCTGAGCCTGACGGCACCTTTGTTGGCAAAGATGTATTTAAGCTGCTTGCTTATTCTGGGGATTTTGATGTGGTGTTTGGCACAAGGACGTCAAGGGAATGTATTTGGAGCGGAGCCAACATGAACCTGTTTCTTAGGCTTGGGAATGAGTTTGTTGCAAAATTCCTTGAATATATGTTTGACGGGCCAAGCTTGACAGATGTGGGATGCACGCTTAAGCTCATAAAAAGGGACGCGCTAAAAAAAATACAAAGCAAATTCAGCGTTGGCGGCCCGCACTTTTCTCCTGAATTTATGATTTTATGCATAAAAAACAAAATAAAAAGTGTAGAAATCCCGGTGAATTACAGACAAAGAATCGGAGAGTCAAAGATTACCGGAAGCCTTAAGCGGGCCATTAAACTCGGCATAGTAATGATATTCCTTATTTTAAAGCACAGGATTGTAAAGCGTTGAGCTCTGATTACTTTTTGCATATTATAATAAAATGCGGTATCGGATTTAATGGATAAGTTTTAAGGGTAATTGGGCCTTGGACAACTTTAAATTTAGCGTCATTAAGCTTTTGCACAAGCTCTCCCATTTTTAAAAAATAAAGTTTATCGTTTTTAGTCATTATTTTATCATGGAGATAATTATACAAGAATTTCCACCTTGGCTTTTCTGCTATGTCTTTTATAATCAAAAATCCGTTTTTCTTGAGCTTTTTGCGGCACTCCTTTAGCAGGGCTTCCTGTGCCGTATATGGAATGTGATGAAGAAGGTCGAACATGCATATTGCATCGGCATATTTGATTTTGGAATCTTTTGTGAAGTCCTGTGACCTGAATTTGACATTACTTACGCCTTTAGACGCCTGCTTTGCTATCTTAACCCTGCCTTTCATCAACTCCAGGCCGATTATTTTCCTTTTTGGCTCCTTCAGGGTAAAATATATGTCATACGAGCCATAGCCGCAGCCCAAATCAACTATAAGCCCCTTCTTGGGCAGATAAGGCTCTATGCATTCAAATGGTAACAGGGCATACCTCAGTAACACATAAGTTCTTGAGGTGAGTGTCGGGTACCTCTTTCTTATCGCATATATTCCGTCCATTTTAATTTTATTTGATAACTTTGTAGATTTCAAAATCCTCTAAATTTGCATTTGAAAACGAGTAGGGAAGGAACCCTCCCCCGTACGTGTAGAATCCGGCACGCGCTTTTGCATTATGAATCCTCAGGGGAAAATTTGACCCATAGCTTTTAGTCTCAACGAGTATTATTCTTTCCCTGAGCAACGGAGAAAATGCCCTCGGAGAAGGCATTCTTGCCTTGATTATGAAATCGCCTTTCTTGGGGGAATTGTCGTTTAATCCCAAGGCAGTGTACCCTTTTTGCTCCATATAATATTGAAAGCCGAGGTATCCCACAAACCAGACTTTGTCCTTGACCCCGCCCACCTCAGAATTGGATAGATACTCAGCAAAATCCCTGTATGTGCCTGCAAGCTCAAAATCAGCGTATGAAACGGCATAGGCAGATACTAGATTCAAGACTGATGCCAAAACAACAAAATTGTATATCTTTTTTGCAGACAGAAGCTTGCGGCGCTTTATAACCTCAAAATACATTATCATAAGCGGCGGTATCAGAATGGTTGAGTACCTTGCTGCACCCCCTGCAATGGTACTGTTGAATAAGAACCCGATCATGAACCATAAAAGTAGGAAGATGTCATTGGAATATTTTGTCTTTACCGCGTGCAGCAGCTTGTTCAACCCATTAACGCCGCTGGTTTTTAGTAATACTGCCGGTGCGTAAACGTAGTGTCTTGCAATTACAAAAATAAAAAAAAAAAAAGAAAAAGGGAAAAATGCAAATAGGGCGAGCTGAGGAATTGTATACCTGTATGAAAAATCTGCTGAAACAAAGTAAAGTATTGCAGATGAAACTAAGGCAAAGGCAAGGATGATGAAACTATAAAGCCTGTTATTTTTGTCCAAAAAAAACGGGTAGATCAGCATGAGTGGAAAGATAGATGCACCTCCAATATACGTAAAGTTGGTGATCAACCTTACAAGCACGGACTTTGGCAGAAAATAACTTTGTGAGCCAAGCATGTAATAGAATATTTGCAAAGTATGCGGAATACCGTACAGCTTAAACGTGTATAAGTTCCATGCGAGGATTATAGTGACCGGTATCGACAGATACAGCAATGACTTGGGGTTTTTTTTCAGAAAAGAGTAAATGGCCAGTATCGGCAACAGGATCAGCCCGCTGTACTTGGTCAGGAAAGCCAAACCGCAAAAAATCGCGCCCATAAGGATAAGATAATTATTTTTAGAATCAACGCCATACATATAAAAAACCAAGGACGCCAGAAAAATTGCCAGAAACGGGACATCCAGCATGAAGCTGTGGGACATAACGACAAAAGATGTGCTTGTAATCAGAAACAAGGCAGGATACAGGGGCTTTTGTGTAAATTTTTTTGATAGATAGTACATTGATATCCCCGCTAATAAAGGGAATATCACATAAGAGATATGAAGAACAAGTTTGGAATTCCCGAAAAGCGCCATTATCATCGCCGCATAATAAGAAACAAGGGGAGGGTCTGTAATGTGGGTAGCCAATCCGCTGAGCGTGGACCACTCAAGGTTAAAAGAATAAGGCTTCAGCGGCTCTTTTGTCACCTGACTTGAGATATACAAAAAAACAGTATCATCAATATGAACCGCTTTGTTTGCAAACGGCAATGTTAATAATAGCACGAAAAGAATGATTATCAAAATATTAGGCGCATCCTTTTTTATATGCATTTTTTATTCTGCCTTGTACTTTTTCCACCGTTTTGTTGTCAGGCTCATGTCGACGGTCAATGGCGGGCCTTCATAATTTTTTAATGTAATTTTGCCAACGTTTACAGAACCCGCGAGCAATGCCAATTCATACATGCTCATTCTTCTGTTTCCGGCAATATGCACTGCGCCAGTTTTCCTTTTTTTCCAGACTTCATAAATGCCTTTTGCCACATTATCTGTAAATAAGTATGTCCCAAACCTGTCAGTAAATGCTTTTGGGTACTTCCATTGTCCCTTTGGCACGAAATTTGTCCGAATAATGCATGTATTGCTATACTGCCTTGCCACAATCTCTCCAAGTAATTTTGTAAGCGAATAATAATTCTTTGGGCCGGGTATGCTGTCTTCGGCATAAAATTTTCTGTTCTCGCCTGCAAATACACAGGCTGTGGAAATGTAGATAAGGTAGCAGTGATTGTTCAGTTTTTTCAGCGAGTTTACTATGTTCTGGGTGCCTTCCACATTGGTTAGCCATGCCTTCTGCCTGTCCTCCTCGCATTCTCTTATCCCCACCAATGCGGCAGCATGTATCAGCATATCCGGCTTGTGGTTTATAACACATCTGTCAACAGACTTTGAGTCAGTCACGTCCATTTCCGAATGCGTAGGGCAAAATGAGTCCCTAAAAATCTTTCTTAATGACTGGCCTAGAGCTCCGCTGCCCCCGGTTATTAGAATCACCATATGTAAAAGTATTTTATTGGCCTATTTAAAACTTATTAGAAACTTTTATAAAACAAAATAAATGTCTTTCGCGATTATGGCAACAATAACTGTTGTGGG
>CAZFEZ010000018.1:0-10809 GCA_964518225.1 uncultured Methanosarcinales archaeon
GCACTTAACTTATTCTCATTTAAAAAGTCTAAAACTTTATTCGATTCATCTTCAGAAACAAGAATCCTTGCGCACGGCTTGATGCCTTCCATGACATAAATCACTTCAAGGGATTTGATGATTGAATGGAATAATCTCTGCAGCTGCTGTATCATGCTCTAAGTTTTCCAGCAAAGTTTATATTAGTTTTGATATTGTCACTCTATTCTGAAATGACAAAACCTTTTATATTGTTAGCAATAATTTTATAAACAAGCGTGGTTATTATGCATCAAAAAAGAGGTGGATAATGAACTTTGATATTCCTAAGAAAGAGCACCCAAACCTTGAGCGCTATTACAAGGAGGACTTGGATGCTGCCTACAGGTTTGCAAATGAAATATACAAAGAGCTTGGCAGCCTGATAAGGGCTGTAGTTATATTCGGCTCGACAGCTAGGAGGACAAAGGGGCCCGGAGGGGATATAGACATTCTTGTCATTATCGATGATCTGATGATGAGCATGTCTCCTGAGGTTGTCGAGGCTTACAGGCTGATTGTACAAAAATCAATAGTAAAGGTTTCCACGAAGATACACGTTACAACAATGAGGTTTACATCATTCTGGGAGTACATGCGAAATGGAGACCCTGTTGCAATCAACCTCCTGAGAGACGGGGTTGCATTGATAGATTCCGGATTTTTTGACCCAATGCAGGCGCTGCTTAAGAGGGGCAGGATAAGGCCAACTCAGGAAAGCATATGGACTTACTACGCAAGAGCTCCCAACACGCTGCATAACTCAAAGTGGCATTTGCTGCAGGGAGTAATAGACCTGTACTGGGCTGTGATTGATGCTGCCCATGCCGCCTTGATGAAGATAGGGGAGATCCCCCCGACACCGGAGCATGTTGCAGACCTGATGGAGCAGAAGCTTGTAAAGAGAAAGCTCATTGAGCACAAATACGTTATTGTGATGAGGAACTTCTACAGGCTTATGAAGATGGTCACACACAGGGAAATTGTGGAAATAAAAGGAGAGGAATTTGACAGGTACTACAAGATTGCAGAAGATTTTGTGCAGAGGATGAGAAAGTTCATAGAGCACGGGAAATAATACCGCTTTCTACCCTCATTCATTTCCTAACGCAGCCTTTAACCTCTAAATAAGCTTTTTCTGCATCCTGCAGTTTCTTATCAATAGAAAAAACTTTCGCGGTTATCGGATAGGAGCCTTCATCAATCTTTTTATTGACCTTGAATATGGCAGAGCCAGAGAACTTGTTCTTTCCGTCTTTTTTCCTGATATTAATTTCATCCTGAATAAAACTTAGTCCCAATTCCTTGCTGCGAATCCTCAAGAAAACATTCGCCTCGCCGTGTTGCCCGGTGTTTGTTATTTCATACCTGATCTTTACCAATCTGCCGCATCCCGCGCTGTTTGGATTCAATTCAAACTTAGTTAATGACAGGCTGTGTTTTCTGTTTTTTACATCCAGCTTCAAAGTTATGGCAGACGAGTGGTTAGTGCCGTTTTTGTCTCGGCCTTCTGCTTCGATCAAAACATTGAAAGTTCCTTCGCTGGCATTGAAGGGAATGTCCAGCCTTAGCACTGCAGTTTTATCATTCTGCGGTTTCAAATCAAATTTTCGCGATTCAGCCTTCAAATCAGAGCCATTAACTATCCCTTTAATTACAGCTTTTACTCCTATATCCTCTATTTTAACGCCATCCTTTTTTGGAAAATCATTCACTAACGTGACTTTAAATGTAACATCTGAGCCGATTTTAGCGTCTTTGCTTATCTCACTGCCGTTGCTTAAATTGTTGGCTTTTCCGCCGTCTATCCTTATCTTAATATCTGAAATTCTCAGCACGCTAGCATCTTCCACACTCAGGTTATACGACTGATTGGCTGTATCTATAAAGTCTGTTACTGAAATTTTTACGCTGAAGAAGCCTTCAGAAGCCGGCATGAATGTAATGACTCCTGTGGAGCTGTTTATTGCCATTCCGCTTGCATTTGTGGCTAGCGAAAATAACAATGTATCGTTGTCGGCATCAAATGCGTCAGCATCATATCTGTACATTTCGCCTTTTTTTGCGCTTGTCTCCGGGGTTGAAGTTATCACGGGAGCTGTATTATTCCTTGAATGATTGCCTGTAGAACTAACAGTTATATTGAACAAAGTGTCGCTTCCGGATTTTCCGTAGCTGTCGTTAAAGAATATGCTGATATTGTATGTTTTTTGGATATTCAATCTTGTACCCCACAGGAAGTGCCATACGTCTCCGCTTTTAGCCATAGAGAAATTTGTACCGTTAAAATTAACAATCGCTGAGCTGACATCTCCAGTATCATCTGTTATATTCACGCTTACATTAACCAAAGCGCTTATTTTTGTGTTATTGCTTGGTGGATTCAGCCATTTATTCAGCTTTGGGGCATGGGCGTCGTTTTTTGCTCCGGGCGTCAGTGTGGACAAGTTCAAAAAGCTTTGGCTGCCGTCAGGATACCTTCCAACAGACACATTCTCATAAGTTTTGCCGGAGGGCTGCGCATAAGCAATAGCATCAGCCAAACTGCCTGAAGAATCGTAAAGCCTTATCTCTCCGCCAGTGTCTGCCAGATTAAAGTTGCTTATTGTTATGTTGAGTATGGTTATTTCGCTTAACCTGACACCAGGATAAGCCAGCACAAATGTTTCCAAGTCTCCCGCGAGAATAATGAATCCATTTGCAGGCACAACTGCGCTGAATGTAAAATTGCTGCTGGATGTTTCTGAAATCCTCCAGTTTGTCAAATTGGCATTAAGGTTATCATTATTGTAAATCTCAACCCATTCAGAATCAGGATCATCAAGACCATTAGACAAAACTTCGTTGATAAGCACTGCAGAATAAGCATCTAATGGCAATGCAGCTGAGAATATAAAGATAAGCACCGCAATAGCCTCTTTTTTCAAAACTATGACCCCCAAAATTTCAGAATCTTTAGCCGATATTTAAATCTATTGCGCCTTCTTAACTCTGGAGTAGCCTAAAACAATCAATAAGAACAGTGTTATTATGACAAAGCCTCCCAAGAAAACCGCCAGCAATAATGGGGAGTTTAAAACAGACGTCTCTTTTGTGGCAATGATAACCTCTTCTTGCTGCGGTTGCTTTGCAGCTTCCCCTGCCTCCTGTGGCTGCTCTTCTTCTGTTTCTTCAGGCTCTTCTTCCACAACCACCTCCGGTTCGCTTGGCCCTTCATCTGGCTCGGCGTCTGAAGTTGCGCCTGAACTGCAGTCCTTTACAACCAAATCAACGCTTTTCTGGTCAAATAAAACAAGATTTTTCCAGTAAAGGTTTATCAGTATAGGGAATTTTCCGGCTTTTAGGAATGACGGCGCTTCTATGTTCAAAGTCTTGGTGTGCGTTATATCCTCGTCGCTTGCTTCATTTGACGATTCCAAAGATATGTCCTTGTCATATGAATTGACTCCAAGGCTTGTAGCCTTAAACTCCAGAGCAATCTGGTTTTCAATATTTGTGCCTACATTTGTCACATCGGCTGACAGCTGGGCTTTCCTGTTGCAGTCCACAAAGCCCGGGCTTAATGAAACTCTTGTGATCCTTATGTCATGGCTCTGCTTTTTTACTTCAAGCTTTAAGTTGACTTCTGCAGTGTATGATGTGCCATTTTTATCATCACCTTCAGCTTCCATTAAAACGTTATAAGTGCCTGCGTCCACGTCTAAAGGAATGCTGAACTTTATGTCTTCCCTCATATCGTCCCCAGGCTCCAGATCAAAGTCCAAACTGTCTCCCTCCAAATCCGCCCCGTCGTCTATGTCCTCTATAAGTATTCTTGTGAATACCCCCCTTATTGCAGGGTCTTCGCCGCTAAATGTATTTTCCACTCTCACTGCAAATGTTACATTCGAGCCCGGCAAAACATCCACTTCTATCTTGGAATTGTTGGTTACCGGCACAGAAGCGGAATCTATCCTGTCCCTGTCCTCAATCCTGTAAGTGTAAGCTTCATCGTAATCCACATTTACATCTATTTCAGTTATCTGAAGCCCTGCAGCTGCAGAAATCGAAGTCAGCAAAAGTGCAAAGATAAGCATAAAGGCTATTAGTCTCATTTGTATTCATTACTTAGTAGTTATTTTCTATATATAAAGATTGCGTTTTTAGATTCTGTTGCGAAATCGGGATATTTGTTTCATTGTTGCGTTTAGACGAAGCTAAAACGATCTTTTTCAATATAAAAAATAACACCCTTAATATTCAGCTCCTGCAGAAAAAAATCATATCCTTCTCATCTTCAATGCTTTTTTCTATCCTGAAATTTTTTTCTATATTTTTTTTGATTGAGCCAAATCTTTCTGATTTTTTTAAAACGCTAAAAACAAAATTCTGCCTGCAGACCCTTTTCATTTCCACAATTGATTTTTTTATATCTGCGAAATTATGCATGACGGTTATTGAAATAACGCAGTTAAATGAATTATCCTTGAACGGAAGTGATTCAGCTACTCCAATAACCTTATGACTGTTCCTGTTCTCCTTTACCAAATTTATTGAGGGGTCAATCCCGACTACGCCGCACTCGAATCTTGAAGAAATGCCTGTTCCGCATCCGACATCAAGAATTTTTGTGCCATTGTCTGTTTTAATATTGCTTTTTATTATTGACAGCTTCTTTAGCTGCTCCTCACCATGCAGCTCATCATAGCCTTTTGCAATAGCATCGTAGTATGGCATGAGTTTGGCGTTATCTGCATATTTAAATACTATCCGATGTTGCGAAAAGAATAAATACAACTTAGTAATTCATTAAGGCATAATAAGACAGCCCGGTGATCTTACTGAAAAAAATATTTTTGTTGATTGGACTGGCGTTGCTGGTCGGATGCGCCCAGAATCAGGATTTTAATTACGGGCTCAGGCAGATCAATGAGACCAACAATAAATATAACACAACAATAGAGACATATCCGAAAAGCATTGACAAACTAAACTCCATGATTGGGGATTTTCAAAAGCTTAAAGGCATGAAACTGGCGCGAGGGCAAGAGCCCTTTAATTACATTGTTGACTACAGGATGCTAAACCTTGAAGCTGAAAAGCTTTACATTGAAGGCCAGAGATATGGCTTGGACGGTACGACAAAAGACGGCTTTGGCTGCAAGCAGAGGCCGCTCATTCTTGAGTCAGTTTCATTAAGAAACAGCTCGGCCTCCAAAGGCTTTGAAGCCGTAGCTTTATTAAAGGAGTTTGTCGGCAAGTATCCTGAAGAAGCTGCATCAGCCAGGCTTTCATTAAAAAATGCCTTATTCCTCAATGCAACCTTCTATCAGATTTACCGGGATGCAAGAGGCGACAGCAGCGTAATAAACTCTTTTTGCCCGGTAAACACCACAATGGAAATCTACCGGCAGGAATTCAGGAAAAAAACAAACTTAAGCGAAGATTATATAAACAGCATGGATTATGATGAAGCCGTGAAACTGCACAAGCAAATAATCGGAGTGGAATGAAATGCCGCTAAAAAAGCCAGAAAGCATGGAAGAATGTGTATACTTCACAAACAGAATTATTGGCTCCGGCAGGGCTATGGCTTGGGTTTTCAGGAAAGTATGCCCGAAATGCGGAAAAGGCATCATGGGCAAGCCGCAAAAGAAAGGCGGGAAACCGGATAAGAAAGCAGATCATTATGTATGCTATTCATGCGGCTATCAGGAAAGCAATGAGCAGGTGGAAAACAGCTTAACGCTTAATGCTGAGTACAAATGCCCCCATTGCGGAAATGAAGGCGAAACAACTTCCGGGTACCAAAGAAAAACTTTTGAAGGCGTTCCTTCCTATATCTTCGAGTGCCAGAACTGCAGTAAGAAGATAGGCCTGACAAAGAAATTGAAAGAGGGCAAAAAGAAAGGCAAGCAAGAAGCTGATGGCGAATAATAAAAATATTCGAATATGCTAAAAATAAATAATAAGAAATGAAACAGGCATCAAAGTTAATGGCACTGGCATTGGTTGCTATTTCTGAAGTTGACGTTGCAAGCGCATTCGGCTATTTCAGGGATCCGGATATGTATGACTTTATTGGAATGTCTGGCTTTGGAATTATAGCGGGATTGGGGCTGCTTGCAATAACAATCGGAATTCTGCTCTTCGTTTTTTGGCTTTGGATGCTGGTTGACTGCCTTAAGAGGGACTTCAAGGGAGATTACAACAAGGTTGTATGGGTGCTGGTTCTGATATTTCTCCATATTCTGGGCGCTTTGATATACTATTTTGTTGTAAAGGTTCCAGACAAGAAAATTATTAAGAAAAAATAAATTTATTTCATAGCCTTCTTGAAAAGTTCTTCTGCGTGTTTCCAGTTAACCACGTTCCACCAATCCTTGAGATAGGCGCCTCTATTTGACTGGTGCTTCAAATAATAACTATGTTCCCAGACATCCACTCCCAAAACAGGAACTTTGTTTTCCATCAAAGGGCTGTCCTGATTTGCAGTGCTGTAAACCTCTAATTTTCCGTTATTCACTACAAGCCATGCCCAACCTGAGCCGAATCTGTTAAGCCCTGCATTTGTAAACTCTTCCTTGAATTTGTCAAAGCCTCCAAAAGCGCTTTTTATTGCATCTTCAATTTTTCCAGAAGGCTCTCCCCCGGCATTCGGCGCCATAGCCTGCCAGAAGAATGAATGGTTTGAATGCCCTCCGCCATGGTTTCTTACAGCAGTTCTTATGTTTTCAGGCGCATCATTTATTTTTTTAAGGACTTCGTTAATGTCCATGCTCTCAAATTTTGTTCCTTTTACTGCACCATTTAATTTGTCAATATACGCTTGATGATGCTTTGTATGGTGGATGGTCATTGTCTGCTCGTCAATATGCGGCTCAAGCGCATCATACCCATATGGTAACTTTGGCAATGTAAACATTTGTATCCACCTCCGGTTTAATAATTGGTATGTCTTTATCGTATAAATAGTTTTTGATTTGAGTGTTACACCCTGATTTTAATCCCTTCTTCTTTTTTTCTTTGCTTTTGTATGTATTTTTCTATGGCCTTCTTTAAACCCCCATCATAGATTTGATTATGGTCAGGTAGGATGGATTCAACATAATCTGGCTTAAGCAGTATGCCATCTGCGGGAAAAACATCCTTTCTTAATAAAATCACAATAGCGCCGCTTTTCCTGTAATAGATGACATCATCGATATTCCCAGAATCACCATAGGTTATTCCGGCAACTAATTTGCCTGAGGTGTCTTTATAAGCCTCAATTATCCTGCCTTTTTCATCACTAAATCCAAAGGATTTTGTACCCATTAAGCTATGAACCAACTCCTTGATAATGCTGCTATAAAAATTTCTGAGAATTGTGTCTGCTGCGGATTTGTCCTGGACAATCCTTTCTAGTTCACTGGGTTCCATATGCCTCACAACGGCAGGCGGCTTTAAATCCTTGTATACATCTGAAACATTCATTTCCATTTTATTTTTGTTTTTTCCCCCTTTTTAATAAAGAATCCAAATAATGCCTCATTCCATTGTCACATGTATAGGTAATGACATCTGGGATAAGCGTTACCAAGCCTTCAAAATTGTAATGTGTGCCTTCGGCCATTTCTGTTGTGCCATTGAAGCGAATTGCTGAATCCGGGTATAATAGCGCTCCACTGGCATCAATCTTGCCGGCAGCTACATGAGCGCCGAATGGCCTTTTAACATCCGTAAAGTAATTAAGCACTACATCCCAATCCATATCGGGCGAGGCCGCTCTATAAAAGCCATGCGAAACCTGCCTTCCAAACACGCGAGTAAAAAGGTCATGAACCGTTTCATCTACTCTCACTTCTAATTTTACGTTTCTGCGCCCTTTGAAAAATTTTAACATATCTTCACTCGTTTTAGCCTTAATAGTGTACCTAACTACTCCCTCTTTGGATTTTTTCACGATATTTTCGCATGAAAGAATATTGGCTTGCGATGCCTGCCTAACAATCGCAGGCGGTTGTTGGTAATAATCCATCATTTTATCACATTGATTTTTAATTTTTCCAAATAAATGCAGGCATTGCATACATCATTTGCGCTTGGCTCGCTGCAGTTAATGCATGCTTTTATTGCGCCATCTTTAAATTTTTCCTTTAGGTAAGGAAGCACCTGAAGAAATGAATTTATCATGGAGTACTTTGCGCCGGGAAACTTGCTTTCCAGATCATTTATTGCATCCCTTACCTGAGCCCTGAACGATTGGGGCGCATTCGGGCATTCATTGAAGCTGTCGAGCAGTCCGTTAACAAATGCGTATGTCATGGCCTCTTTTTCAGTGCACAGGTACAAAGGCTTTATCCTCTGCACGAACTTTCCATCCTTCAGCACGCCGCTTTTCGGGCCGAGCCTTGCGCTTGCTTTTATATCATTCCTCATCTGGTTCATCAGGACAGACTGGCACTCGTCGTCAAGATTATGGCCTGTAGCAAGCTTTGTCAGTTTAAGCTCCCTTGATTTTTTATTAAGCAGATATCTTCTGAAAATCCCGCAGATTGTGCACGGCTTTGCATCAATTGTCTTCAGCATTTCATCTAGCGCCAGTCCAAACTCCCCTTTGTAGGAGAATATGCGCAAATCAATCCCGTTCTTATTGCAGAACTCTTTTGCTGTCTGTAGTGTCTTGCCCCTGTAATCATGGATTCCTTCGTCGATTGCAATTGCACGGATTTTTATTTTGGGGTTTTGCATTGATAATCTATGCAGGATGTGCAGAACAGTCAAAGAGTCTTTTCCGCCGGACACGGCAACTCCAATGTTTTCCTCTCTGCTTATAAGGTCAAACTGCCGTATTGTCCTGAAAACTTTGCCTTCAAAATATTCCGTGAAATGTGATTTGCACAGCTTTTCCCCCGAGTGCATTTCAAATACCGGCTTTTGGCTGCAGCAGTTCATTTTTTATAAATGCCAAACATATTCTTTATTCCTGTCTTTTATTGCGAGTCCGAAATTCCTTCCATCTGGAAACTCCCGTATATCTTTCAGCACTTCGATGAGGCTATTCCAATATAACCCTCCTACCGTTACCACAGTCTGTATACCTATTTCTAATCTTCTAAGCGAGCCTTCATCTTGTTCTTTGAATACTTTATCCATCCCTTCTTTGAGCTGTGGCAGCAGCATTTTTACTATGAATAATGGATAAAACTCTTCTTTTCCCTGCAGAGAACCGAATGGAATTTTAGAATAAAAATCTTCGATTTCCTTAGCCCATTTGTAGGCTTTCTCCGAATAGTCAGTTCGTTCTGGAGTTTTCAAAAATGCCTCGGCATTGGACAAAATTCCGTCCATAGTGGCTCCAAATCCCTTATAATAATACCTAGCTATCTGCTGAGCTTTTTCTTGCATTTCCTCTAATCTGTTATCCAATCCCATCCTTCAACCACCAGATATAACACTTAATATTCTTATCTCATCATTATCCTTTAATTCCTCATCTTCCAAAATCAGCTCGTTGTTTCTTGAGACTATGACAGTGACCGGGTTTATGTTTAATTCTTTTAATAAGTCAGAGACTATTGAGCTGTTTTCTAATTGAATGGTTTTATTTAAATTGTTTCTGTCCAAGAATACACTTACTTTTAGCTTATTCATATGCTCAAGAAATAGAGATTGATTAATAAATATTGTTAAAATATCCTTGTCTCATGACTTATAATGTTTATCAATAATGGTTGCCATACTCTAAAAATAATTTAAAAAACAAAGTTGCTAAAAACCAGACAAAGCCAATATCAACATAAAATTATATGCTGCATTTATCCCCCCTAAAATTATGCCGAACACCGCTAACGCATTCCCTTTTAATTGCTGATTATGTTTAATCTTGACTAAACCAATTATTCCCAATATGCAAATTAAAATTCCAAAACCAAGCAATACATAAAAAAGAATCCAAGAATAAAGGCTCCACGGAATAAGTATGGCAATAGGGAACATACCCGGCCATGTGAGCGGTCCATATTTTGGAAAAAACAGAATTCCCAATATTACAGACAGAAGGGCAAAAATTGATATTTTTTATTCGGGGTTTCAGTTTCCGTAGCATGAATGAATTATTTATTGAAATTTGGAAGATTGTCTACCTTTTGTAAAAATTCATCGGTCTCCCGAATTTCAGTAATCCATGTATAAAATGCCTCGCTCTGTTCTTTAAAATCTTGCTTATACCGTTCAGGCATCGCATCCCTAGTATACCCTGCCTCTTTTAATATCTCCTCATAGTTATCCGGTAAAGGTGAAGCAGCAATTCCGCCCGATCCTGATGGTCCTGCTGATTTTACCTCTTCTACACAATGTTCTTTAGTATTCTCGCTTCCATCTAACCACTGCATGCTCAAAGGCTTGACTTCTTCACAAAAACTGAGATTTTTAAGATTATAAGCTAAATATCTAAAACAATCTGACCTTAAATAGCTGACTTGGAATCCTTTTGGATTAAATCCCGCGGTTGTGTACCCATTCCAGGATAATTTGTTGCACAATTTTTGGGAGTATACTGGAGAATTAGCTCCAATTGCTATGCTATAATAAAAGAGTTCATAATTATTTGCACCCGGTAGGCCATCGTAGCCTTTTACATTACTTCTACAAGACATGATAATAAACAATGGAAGAATAAAAAATATGTTTAGATAATGCTTTTTGCATCCCATAATGCTATCACCAAGTTTTGAATTTTAATGATATGTGGCGCTAGGCAATTGAAAATACAATGGAAACGCTATCATGGCCTCTGGCATTTTCCCATTCGGGGAAGAATATAAATTC
>CAZFEZ010000019.1:0-6553 GCA_964518225.1 uncultured Methanosarcinales archaeon
TCTTGACAGGCACCTGCATTCCCTGAAATGAAGAAGTCTTCTTGTTGATGTCAGACACAACCTGGCCTATATTGACGCCCATCGGGCCCAGAGCTGGCCCTAATGGAGGCGCAGCTGTCGCTTTTCCGCCTTCAACCAACACTTCAACTTTTTCCTTTGGCATTTTTGTTTGGAAATTTTATAATATTAATTTTTGAATGTTTCAATCCGCTTCGCAACTTCTTGAGCGCGTCGGCATTATCCAGTGGAGGTGGCCTTCATTGTGCTTCCCCTCCGCGCCTATTTATTTACTTATGAAATCAAAAGCGGTTTACTTTTATTATGCTATTAATCTCAAAGTCGCTCTAGTGATCTTGATTTATTGTTTATTCTTAATGTGTTTTAATTTTTTATTGTAACAAACATTCCTTTAAAAACCTATTCCTATTGAAATGCATCATCCCCTGATTCGGAAGATTCTGCCGCTTTTTCTGATTCAGTTGATGTATCAGAATCCCTTCTAATCACCTTGACTGCATCCATCTTGACTGTTATGGGGATAGGAACAGCGGCCTCAAGCAGCTCGACGACAACCTCTTCCTTTGCCTTGTCAATCCTTGTGACCTTTGCATTCTCCCTCTTGAACGGGCCTGAGATGATTTCAACAATGTCGCTCTTCTGTATGTTCATCTCGTGCTTGACCTGCTCGAGCATGTGCTCTATCTCGGAGTACTTGACAGGATGCGCTAAAATTCCTCTTGCGTAAGGAATGTTGAATGCTGCCTGCTCTGCGTCTGTCTTTGTTGCAGCCTCTATGAAAATATAGCCACGCATGCCATGCGGCCTCACAACAGCATAAACCTCTATCTTCTTCTTGGTGGCATTGCTTGTGACAAAGTCCATCACCTGGTCTTCCCTGTTAGCCGTTGTCCTCAATGCAAATATTGTCTCGTCTTCTTTTGACATTTTATTGGTACACGAACTAGGCATTCACTTTTAAACTAAAAAAACCTAGAACATAAGAATATGGGAATACTGCCCCTTTATAAAGTTTTGGTTGCTTAAATCAAAAACAGCAGCTTGACCATCTGCACGACAAACCCAAGCAGTCCTATGATCAGAATTCCCAGCCCGCTTACCTTGACAATTGTCTTGAACTCAATCGCATCAGGCTTTTTTGTTATCTTTATGACCCTAATGCATTCCTGAATAAAAGACCTTACCTTGTATTTCCATGATATCGCGTCTTGAGCTTGTTCCATTGTTTTATTCAATAATAGAAAAATAGTTTACTTTTAAATTTATCTAATCCAAAAATTCAATCCCAAGATGCTGCTCAATCTCTTTCTTCTTCTTTTCAGATGTTTTTTTGGAATTTCCGAATATCTGCGATGACTTAACCCCGGTTACTATCAGCATTGTCCTTATTGTCTTGTCCATATCCTTGTATATCTGGGCCCCCCAGATTATACGGGCGTCTTCATCAAGCTTTTCAGTTATTGTCTCAACAACTTTCCTTGCCTCGTCAAGCGTCATGTCCTCTCCGCCAATTACATTAATCAAAGCGCCGTTTGCGCCCGAAATATCGACATCAAGCAAAGGATTATTAATGGCCTTTTCAACAGCTTCCACCGCCCTGTTTTCAGTGTCGCTTTCCCCGACCCCAATCAGTGCGACTCCGCCGCCTTTCATGACGGCCCTTATGTCAGCAAAATCCAGATTGACCAATCCTGCCTTTGTTACAAGCTCTGCTATTCCCTTGACAGAATTTGTAAGAATCTCATCGGCAACCTTGAATGCCGTGTGCAACGGCAATTCCGGCGCCAGCTCAAGCAATTTATCGTTTGGAATCACTATCAGCGTGTCAGCCACCTGCTCCATCTTCTCCAGACCTACAACAGCGTTCTCGTATCTTCTGTGGCCTTCCATTGAAAACGGCATTGTTACAACCCCAACTGTCAAAGCGCCCATCTTTTTGGCCACTTCAGCAACAACAGGGGCCGAGCCCGTGCCTGTTCCTCCCCCTAAGCCGCAAGTTACAAATATCATGTCGCAGCCCTGAAGCGCTTTTTTAATCTCAGCTTCATTTTCTCTGGCTGCTTCTTCTCCAAGTCTTGGCTCAGAGCCTGCTCCAAGCCCTTTGGTAAGCTCCCTTCCAATCAGAATCTTTTTGTTTGCAGTGGTATAAAGCAAGTCCTGGGCGTCTGTATTGACGGCTATTGTTTCGACACCCACAATGCCGACTTCGCTCATTCTGTTTATCGTGTTATTTCCTCCGCCTCCGCATCC
This sequence comes from uncultured Methanosarcinales archaeon, assembly GCA_964518225.1. Lineage (GTDB taxonomy): Archaea > Nanobdellota > Nanobdellia > Woesearchaeales > GW2011-AR4. The sequence goes on from CAZFEZ010000019.1 coordinate 2,269, forward strand.
AACAACCCTTATGGTGGCTTTTTGCTTTGACAGAAGCTGCTCAAGCTCTGCATCTATATCCTGCAAGCTTTTGTCCTGATGGACCTGTTTTTTTTCTATAGAAAGCAATTTAGGATTCTCACTCAGTTCTGCTTCCATTGCCTGCTCTATAATAGTTGACACAAACTCACCCTCTGTACTTTTTTATTATTGTGGAATGGTTATAACTACTATTTAAATTTATTTGTTTTTGGCTTCTTTAACTTCAAAATCCACTTTCTTAATGCCCGGGACCAGCCGGTTTACAATCTTTATAAATTCTTCCTGAACTTGGCTTGGTACGCTGTGCTTCTGGCTTATAGAAGCTGAATTGTCCTTGATTTCTATCTCTGCACCTGTAATGTTAAGGTGAGTCTTTAATAGCGATTTAATCTTTTCTTTGTCATCATCCACAACTTTGTTTATCCTGAGTTTGTAAACCAGATCCTTGCCTGCAAGGGGATGGTTAAAGTCCACCAGACATCTGCCACCGCTTACTGTTTTGACAATGCCAAACATTCCGTCTATGTTCAGCTGAAGCCCCGGCACCGGCTGTATCTTCTGCTGCCTGAACTTGCTTGTCGGAATCATCTGTATGAGCTTTGCGTCTTTCCTGCCGAATGCCTTCTCTGCGCTCACCTCAAAAGTATGGTCTTTTTCAGTTTCCATGCCTATCATCTGGTCCTCAAGGCCCTTTATCATGCTATCTTCTCCTAAGCATATGACTGCAGGAGAATAATCTGCATCCTTGCCGTATACTCCGCTGTCTTTTGCAACTTTTTCCTCAGTTGTGTCAAATATTGCACCATCTTCCTTGATTCTTCCAGTGTACTCAATTTCTACAAAATCGTGCTTTTTTACAGTTGCCATAGAAAACATGTTCAGGACAAGCCGATTATTTATAAAGATTTCTTCTTTGAGTTGACAAACCTAATCACTTCCCCGACAACTTGCTCCGGAGCGAGCTGTGTTGTGTCAATAATGCGGTTATAGTGCTTTTTGTCCAAATAATTTATGCCATAATACTTCTGGTATCTTTTTTTCTCGCTTTCCTCCCTCTTTTTTATATTATCTATTGTTTCTTTCAGGTTTTCGCTTTTTTCCTGCTGCCTTCTGTCCTTCAGTATCCTCTCCGCCCTTACTTTGTCATTGGCATCAAGAAAAACCCTAACATCAGCACCTGGGATAAAGAATGCCGTAAGCCTGCCGTCCACCACAAAATTGTCTTTTGTCCTGCCAAGCTCTTTAAGCTTGTTGTCAAGCTCGAAATCTATTGACTTGTCTTGCTCAGCCATTTTGTTAAGCTCAAGCAGGCTGATCCCCTTTTCCATTGCCATTGCCCTCATTAAGTCTCCTATGGAGTAGTGCTTCAGCTTCAGCTTTTCTGAAAGAAGCTTTGCAACCGTGCTCTTTCCCGAACCGGCCTTTCCTGATATTGTTACTATCATTATTGATCGATTAGGCAATTGGTATTTATATTTTATTTTTTGATTTGTATAATCAGTATAAAAACATTTTTAAAAGGCAATTCTTTCTTTCAAAGCAATGAAGCAGACACTGCTCGACAAAGTAAGCATTTTTTTGCTGAGGAAAGGGTTCACTGTAAAAAGCCTTACAAGGACATGCTTTGACATGCTTGCAAGAAGGCAGGACCAGATACTTCTTCTTAAAGTTCTTGAGGACGCGAATTCAATAAGCAGGCAGTACGCCCAAGACATGTCTGTTGTGGCTTCCTATGTCGGGGCATCTCCCCTGATAATCTCTGAAAAAGCAGGCAGCGGGCTCGAAGACAACGTTATCTACTCCAGATTTGACATCCATACTCTGAACTTCAACACATTCCTGAACTGCGTCAACAACAAGTTTCCGTTCATAAGAAGGAGCCAGGCAGGATTGACAGCATCTGTAGCAGGAAAAAGGCTCAGGGAGAAGAGGGAAGAGCACGGCTATTCGCTCAATTCCCTGTCAAAGAAAATAGGAGTCACCAGCAGGATGATAATTAAATATGAGAACGAAAATTCCGAAGTCACTGTCAACAAGGCAAAGAAAATATATGACCTATTCGGCTATAACGTTTTCAATGAGATAAACATCTTTGCCCAGCCGCAAAGACAGACCAAGTTCGAGACAGAGGTTTCAAGAAAATATGTCGAGCTTGGATTTGACGCGACAGAGACGAAGAAAACGCCGTTTGACATTATCGCAAGGAAGGATAAGGAGATTATACTGACTGAAGTAAGCGATAAAGTCAACCCCCAGATGCAGTCCCTGTCAAAACTTCTGGACGCTGACAACCTGGTAATCTTCAACAGGAAAAAGCCGAAAAACATTCCTTCAATGACCAAAAGTGAGTTTATGGACTTTGACAAGGCGAATGAACTGGTAAGGTTTTTAAAGGAGTTCTGAATACTGGTGTAAAAGAGGTCTTAGCCTCTAGGCTGATTCTAGAGAGAGATTAAAATGATGTTTGAAAAGAAACCAATAGAATTTGATAGCACAAACAGGATAAGTTTGCCCAAACATCCTATCACAAGCAAGCGATTGTTAAACGAACTGGAAAATAAGATTGTTTCTTGGTTTGAAAGAACTAAACTAAAAATAAATCAGGATATTGAAATTTATGAGCATACTTACCAGCCTCCAATAAAGTCCAGATGGCCAGAAAAAGATATTGGGAGAGTGAGGCATTACAGGGCGCACGGCGATGCCGCAGTAATTGTCTTGCCGCAAAGAAGCGGCGGGTATAATTTTGCACAACTTATCGCATCTTACCTTGCAACAAATGGTATCAGTGCATATGAAGTTGAAACCCCACTGCATGGTTCAAGGCTTCCAAATGGCATAAAAAGCATTAGCGAACTGGATATGGAGTTAGATGATTCGAAGCTAATGTTCAACCAGGCTGTAACTGAAACCCGAGGCTTGATTGATTTAATACAAGAACAAAAAATCGGGATTTGCGGAATAAGTTTAGGCGCAGTTTATGCCAGCATAATCTACGGAATTGACAGCAGAGTTTCTAGCGCTTGCTTAGTAATGGCAGGCGGCGATTTTGCAGATATGCTTTTTGAATCAGGTGACCCATTTATCAGCGCTTTAGGAAACCAGGTCATTGCAAAAGGATTAAATGGAAGCGAGTTGAGGGATTTATTAGGACCCATAGAACCGTGCAATTATACGAATCCAGACAAGTCAGGTAATCTCTTTATGATTAATGCATCTTTGGATAAGGTTGTGCCGGATAAAAACGGCATGGCATTGGCAGAAGCGTGGCAAAATCCACGCCAATATTTAGTTAATTCCGGTCATTTAAGCATGATGTTAAAAATACCGGAGCTGTTGCCCAGACTTTTGGAGCATTACAAAGCAACCCTTTAAAGAAAATTAATCTAAATAAACTTCTAAGCTCTTATCAAGCGGCTTATTCTTTCTTTTGGCAAACTATTTGCGTGTTCCCACAAATAAATTTTTGAAAAATCTGGGGAGTCAGGAATAACTAGAATAGGCGATTTGTATACTCTTTCCGGAACAATCTCTAAAGTTTCAAGTTTTCCCAAAAGTGAAAAATCATTAGAAGAGGCACTCATCATATCCACTAACTCTTTGTTAGCCCTTATATTTCTCGTTAAAACATCTGAATCATAAATGCCTAAAAAAGAAGCCAATGATTCGATTTGAGATTTTAACCATGGCAACTGATATTCTTTAGCTTGCTGGTTTCTTAAGACCCTCCTTAGCGAAATATAATGGATCTGATCATTGTCTAATCCCGGCACTTCCAATATATTTGGCTTGACCTTTTCATAAAATCTTGTGGACTCTGGTACTTCTGTAGAAACTAATATATCAATAAAGTATTGCCTATTCTCTCTTACAGTTGATCTTAATGCCGGATGCTTTTCTAACTCGCTTACCAAACTCTCCGCCATGTCTTTTTTCATATTCCATAGGAGTGTGCCGCTATTTTTAAATCTTTACACCTTAACAAACCCACCAAAATCCGAAATCTTTATATACATTCATACTTCTTTTTATCTTATAGGGCTGGTTATTTAATTAAAAAAAGAGGTTGATTGAGATGGCTGATGAAGGGTTAGGCTCATACAAGGATATTTCTGAATTAAAGAGGGATTTGGAGGGCATGAAGGGAAAAAAAGACATTTCTACAAGGGAGCTTTATGATGCGGTGCAGAAACTGTCGCAGAGGATGACTGATATTCTGGAAATCTTCGGCGCTGCAGCCGACCAGATGAAGCTTGAAGAAAAG
>CAZFEZ010000019.1:6564-10740 GCA_964518225.1 uncultured Methanosarcinales archaeon
CCATGGCTCCGCCGCAGATGATGGCTATGCCGCCGCAAATGCCAATGTCTTTTGGCCCAAACATTCAGCCTCAGGATGCCGGGATGCAGATGCCCCCAATGGAGCCGGTCCCGTCTCCGGACCTGGATTTTCCGGAAGAGCCTTTTGAGCTGGATGAGCCGAAGAAAAAAGGGCTTTTTGGCATGTTTAAAAAGTAAATTTCCGCAACAAAATGTATGCCGTACAAAATTCAAGATACTTCAGGCATTTTGCAAGGCACCTCTTTCTTTTAAGCAAGGTTTACAGGGAGAAAAACAAAGCTAAAAGCGATGTTGACACGCATCTGAAAAACATGAGAGGCTCTATAATAAAAATGAGGCTGAGCTATAAGGACGTGGACAGACTAAAAGAAAAACTTGAAGTGCTGATTGACTGGGAAAGGAGATACTCGAGGTTATTCAAGCCCGAGGATACTGAAATCCAGGACTTAAGAAGCAGGATAAGTTCGCTGGAAAACGAGCTGAAAGTAGAGAGGGAGCAGAAGCAGAATATCACCAATGATAACCGGGAAAGAATCAAGGAGCTGACAGAGTCATTGAACAATATAAAAAGCCAGGTGATGCACCTCATGATGGACAAGGCAAAAAGGCACCACAGGATAAAGGCGCTGGAGCAGAAGATAACAGGAAAGGCCGAGCCGAATAATTATTGAATATTACAAATCCCTTGCCATTATGGTGTTTCTAGAGTTTAATTTGGCCCTTTTGCATGCATTCTCAATATCCTTCTGCACTTTCTCCTCTAAAGCCTTGTAGAACTCCTCGGAAACGCTCAGCTGCTTCCCGTCAAGCTTTGCAAGAACCTTCACTTGCGACTTGACTATTATTGATTTGGTCATTTTAGTTAATCTTTTGAAATGTTTTTAATGTTAATTTTTGTTTAGTGTTCAATCGTTATTGATTTCCGTCGTTAAATTATTTTATTGGATTTTTATTTTTAATTAAATTAAATCAACTCCTCCAATCTTAAATCTGTCTTCATTTTTCTTGGCTTTCGGATTGTATTTAACTATAAAAATACTTGCTTTGTCTTCACTTGTCCGATCTTCAGGGTGGACTATTTGAGTAACATCTATCTCCACTGGGTCTTCTTTTATAAGTTGTTTTAAGTATTTATCCAGCCTCTTTTTTTCTTCTGGATACTTTTTGATAAAAGTGAAATACTCCGGAAAAGATGAAAAGTCCTGCATAGCGCATAAGAAGTTTGTTGCAAAATAAGGTTCAGGTGTGTAATACTTTGTTCCTACCGGCACTTTTAAAAGTTTAAGAAACAAACCAATTCCTCGTCCCTCCAAATGATTTGGATCGAAATTGTAAAATTTAATCATAACACTTGTTCCGGGATAAAAAAATTGAAGGACTTGCCCCTCGGCACCCTCTCCAACATACCTAAACCGCACATTATCTAAATGTGGGCTGAGTCTATCTGAATATTCCCAGCCAGAAGTTTGATGTTTGGGATCAATTTTTTCGAGATCTAGGATTCTCCTGTAGAGTGAGTTTAATATGCTCTCGGTTAAATTTTTATTTGATTCTATAATTCCCATTCCCACTGGAGTTGCCAAAAATTTTCCGTAAGGTTCTCTAGAAATATCAAAATACCTTTGTTTTTGTATTGTCTTTTCTTCTTCGATATCATTGATTATCTGTTGCAAATCATCGTGGATTTGCTTTATCCATTTTGGCGTGGCTTTCACCTTCTTAAGATGTGATAAAAAATTTATTATATCAGAAATTTCTTTATGATACCTTTCCTTATCGGTTCTATAATGGTTGTGTAATCTTTCAAGAATAAAGGCAATGCGCTGAGTTTCTTTTTTTATGCCTTCGAAATCTCTCTTTACTTCATCACTCCAGACGTTAGCTAAGTCTTTTCTTAAATAGTTGGATACATCAATCCAATATAGCATAATTTTGGACTTTTCTTCAGATAATTGACTTAAATTACTACTTTCAACCATGCGTGTACCAAAACATTAACTTGTCGCTTTTTTTGCTGTCAAGGCGGCAGAAGCCAAATCTGGTGAACTGTATCACCTCATTAATCTTCAGATTTTTGGCCATTGGCTCGGCCAATCCTTTTTTTACTTCCTTATCCGGCATCAACACCTCAACCTCAGCCAAATCCTTCTGCACTGGCAGCCAGTGGATTATCCTGTCGCCGTGATTCTTGTATCTTTCATAACCCAATGAATCAAAAATCAATTTGCTTTTTTTCTTAACAAAATTAAGGCAGTCCATAAGCCTGTACAGTTTCCCGTCCTTGAACTCTTTAAAATCCCGGTCAGCAACGTAAAACTTGCCCTTTGCCTTGAATTTTCTTACGCCTCTCTCTGGATGCTCCGGGTGCAGCTTCAGCTCCACACTCTGTTCCTTTGCATCCTCCACCTCAATCTGTTTGGGGCTTTCAACAAAAAAATACCTGTTGCATTTTGGGTCAAGCAGCCTACGGTTGTGCACAATCAGATCGTCCCATGTCAAAACAGATTCTGTCTTTGTCAGCCCTGTTGAAAGCACAAACTCCTTTATAGCTTCAGGCAAAAATCCCCTACGCTTTAAGGCAACCAATGTTGTCAGTGAAGGGTCATCCCAGCCTATGAGCTGTTTTTTCTGGACTTTTTCCCTTATTATCCTTCCTGAGCTTTCCACTCCCTCTAAATTGAACCTTGCAAACTCGTAAATCTGGGTCTCCCTGAAGCCGGCCATGGTTTGAATAAGCCTTTGAAGCTCGTTCCTAAGCTCAAATTCCTTGCTTCTCAGCCTATGGGTTATCCCCTCCAGGCCGTCCATTACAGCATTTTCAAAGTCATAATTCGGCCACAGCCTATACTCTTTCTTGTGTCTTGGGTGCGGCTCATCTATGATTCTGAATATAACAGGGTCTCTTAAAGTTGTATTCGGGCTTTGCATATGGCCTTTAAGCCTTAGCACGTACTTTCCGGCTCTTGCCTTGAACATCTCCTGCCATCTCTCCATGTTCTTTTCATGCTGTGTATACCTGCACTGGCATTCAATTCCATCCTTTCTGTTTGCTTTTATTGTGTCTTGGCTGCAGGAGCAGATATAAGCGTTATTCTCGCTTATCATCTTCTCAGCATATTTGTAAAACTCTTCCATATAATCAGAAGCGTACTCAATCTTATCTGGCTTGATGCCCAGCCATTCATAATTCTCAAGGTGTATCTTGTAGAATTCCTCATCCGCAAGCTCAGGATTTGTGTCTTCGAACCTTAAGTAGAATATACCATTATTGCGCCTTGCAAGCTCATAATTGGCTATGATTGCCTTCGCATGGCCTATATGCGGGTATTTGCTCGGCTCAGGCGGAAAAGCTGTAACGACCTTCTGACCTTCCCTTATTCCGATAAACTCAAAAATGTCCTTTTCCTTTGCTTCTTTCTTTTCCAGCAGCTCCGGCGCCAGCTCCTGCAGCTCTTTTTCCTGCTTTTCCAATGAAAGCTTATTGATCTCCTTTGTTACCTTAGCAGCTTCCTTGCCTATTTCACCCGCATTGCCCCTCAATTCAGGGTTTTCTGCCAGGACTTTGCCTATTACTGCTCCCGGGTTTGCCTTGCCTTTGTATCTTACTGCGTTCTGCAGGGCATACTTTTTAATGACTGTTTTTAGGCTTTCTTCCATTATTCTGGCTAAAATAGAAAGTTATATAAATAACTTGTTCTATGAAAAATCCTTGCACAAAGACTGAAGGGGTTGTTTTTGATTTTCTCCCTTAAATTTTTCATTGGGGCTGCATTAATTTGAAATGGGAAGAAAAATTTCTATATTACCAAAGGCGAGCGTCGCAAGAATATTGGTGAAAGCAGGCGCTAAAAGAGTTTCCCAGGATGGCGTGGACGCCTTTGCAGAAGTTCTAACTGACATCGCAGCCAGGATTTCCTTAAGAGCCAGCCAGATAGCAAAGCATGCCGGCAGGAAGACAGTGCATGAAGGCGATGTCAAGTTGGCTGCTAAATGAATTTGAATGAGTTAAGTTTTAATTTTTCAATGCGTTGCTTCGCAACAAGCTCTTGTGCTCGGTGTCGCTTTTTGGCCATATCGCGACACCTCGTCCATACATGCATTTAAGAAAATCTTTTAAACAGTCCTCATTTCTTTGGCTTTGAATGGGCTGGTAGTT
>CAZFEZ010000020.1:0-10463 GCA_964518225.1 uncultured Methanosarcinales archaeon
GGCGTAAAGCCCCGCAGCTTGCTGCGACTGGGATAGCCTCGGAAGTCGGTTTACTTATGTTATACTCCGAATAGGTGTGCCGCATTTATTCAAAAAAGAACTCTTCTGGTCATTTTTTCTTCACGACTTCATGCCCGCCGAACTCGTTTCTTAGGGCAGCAACAACTTTTCCTGCAAAAGCCGGATGTTTTTTTGATTCCTTTCTTTTACTTAATGCCAGCTTAATTGAGTCAGCGTTTACTCCAAGCTCTTTAGCTGTATCTACGGTCCACCGCCCGGTTTCCCCTCCGCCTACAACACCCTCAATCTTATTGAGATTTGGGTCTTTCCTGAAAGCGTCTTCCGCCCATTCCATCATCCTTGACTGGATTATTGAGCCGTTCTTCCAGACAGCAGATATCTTCCTGAAATCAAGGTTTCTGTAAGGGCCTTTGGCAATAATCTCAAATCCCTCGCCAAGTGCCTGCAGCCACGCATACTCAACGCCATTATGCACCATTTTCACAAAATGGCCTGAGCCTGCAGGCCCTAAGTAGGCATAGCCGTTCTTTGCCGAAACAGCCCTGCATATTGGCTCAATTTTCCTGAAAATTTTTTTATCTCCCCCGATTGTGAGGCATGCCCCGTGCCTTGCCCCGGATAACCCCCCGCTTGTACCGATGTCGAGAAAATGAATCTTCAGCTTTTTCAATTTGTTGCCCCTTCTTATTGAGTCTTTGTAGAATGAGTTTCCTCCATCTATAACCAGGTCATTTGGACTCAAATAGGGAATAACTTCGCCAATAACAGCATCTACGGGCTGTCCTGCCGTAACCATCATCCAAATTATCTTTTCTTTAGGCAGCTTTCCCATCAGTTCCTTGATAGAAAATGCAACTTCAACTCCTTGCTTCTTGATTTCCCTTACAGGCTCCGGGCTTCTGTTGTAAGCAACAACCGGAATCTTATGGTCCTTCAGGTTCAAGACCATATTGAATCCCATCCTCCCAAGGCCTATAAAGCCGATTTTCATCGGTGGAAACTTATTTAATCTTGTATATATAGTTTGTTGTTCTGAGATTCACAAAAAATTGCTACCTTAGTGTAGTGTCTAACAAAAGATTTATATATCTCATTTAGTTCTCGATATAGATGGTTAGACAAACTGCTTTGGCGTATATACTTGGAGGTGGCAAAGGTGAAAGGCTTTGGCCATTAACTCAGGATAGGGCCAAGCCTGCAGTGCCGTTTGGAGGTCAATACAGGGTCATAGATTTTGTGCTAAGTAACTTATACCATTCACATATTAGGAAGATATATGTCTTAACGCAATATGAGTCCTATTCACTCCACGAGCATATTGAAAATGGATGGCTCCCCAAATTTGGAATAGGCGTTGAAGAATCTCTAAAAATATTATCGGCAAAACAGGGGGAACATGCTGGATGGTATATGGGTACAGCTGATGCAATCTATAAAAATGCACGGTTTATGAAAAGTAACCCGGACGTTGACGTTATAAACATCTTTGGTGCAGACCATATCTACCTTATGGATGTTTCGCAGATGAATGAATTTCATATTGACAATGACGCAGAATTGACAATATCCGCTATTCCTGTAAAAATAAAAGAGGCTGCTAAGGCTTTTGGCGTTTTAACGGTTGACAAAGACTGGAAACTGCTTAACTTCGAGGAAAAGCCAGAGAATCCTGCCCCGATACCGGGGAATGATGAGTATTGTTTGGCGTCAATGGGCAATTACGCATTTAAGCCCGGTGTGTTATGGGCAGCATTATCCGATAATGCCAAAAAGGAATTGTCCCTGGATAAGGAGTTGGTCAAAAGTAATCCAGAAAGATTTAGCTCCTATGATTTTGGTCTTGATGTACTTCCTGCTATGTTAAATCAAGGTAAGCGTATTTTTGTTTATAACTTTGGAGAGAACAAAGTAAGAGGGGCAACTGCGAGTGAAGTGGGCTTTTGGAGAGATATAGGGAGTTTAGATCAATTCTATATCGCCAATATGGAAATGCGAAGCACTTTACCTCCAATAAATCTTTACAATCCAAGCTGGATGGTTCTCACTTACGTGAGGGCCGTCGAGCCTGCGAAGTTCGTAGGAGACAGTAGGAGCTTAGACTCAATTATTTCAAATGGAGTGATTGTGAGTAACAGCCATATAGAAAGGTCAATAGTATCTTACGGGACTAGGCTTGGCGACGGTACGCGTGTATTGGACTCTATCCTTCTAGGTTATAATAATATTGGTAAGGGGGTGACAATCAGTAAGGCAATAATAGAGCGGGGAGTTAATATTCCTGATGGTACTACCATCGGGGAAGACATGGAATTAGATAAGAAAAGGGGCTTAATTTTCTCCAAAGACGGAGTAGTTGTAGCTCCTAAAGGAACTAAACTGTAGCTAATCTAACCTATAAGCACAGCCCTCACCGGACTGGCATCCCCCTTCTTAATCTTCAAAGGCAGGCCGTGAAAGAAATATCTTCCCTGCTTTACTTTGCTTAAGTCAAAGCCTTCAAATATTGGAATGTTGTTTTTTAAAAGTATTTTATGCGTATCATGCTCCGGCTGGCTCCTCTCGATTCCAAGATTGTCAATTCCAACAGCTTTTATTTTTTTTGAAGCAAGGTAAGCTGCTCCGCTCTTGTCAAGGCAGGTGAAGTTTGGGTCAAAAGATTTTTCAGTTTTGTTTTTGGTTTTTAATAAAATAATATCGTCTTTTTGAATTTTTATTTTTATATTTTTAATGTCGTTTTTCGTTATTGAGTTTTTAACTTTTGTAAAATCCAAAACAATGCATTTCCCCATGAACTTCTCCAATGGAATCTCCTCTATTGTTTTTCCATTCTGCAGGATATGATAAGGAGCATCTACATGGGAGCCTGTGTGGCTGTCAAGCTCAATCCTTGATTCATTTGAGCCATCTTTTAAAGTTCTTGTAACATTTATCTTAGGCTTTTTCTCTGATTTATCCTTGTACACAGCCATGTCTTCTGAAATTTCCGGGCTTAAATCATAGATTTTCATTCTACACCATGATATTCTGCTTATCAACCATCTCAGCATAGCTTGGCCTTTTGGGCTCCACCCATTTCCTGCCGTCCCTCTCAATCAGTTTGTCGGCTTTGGCAGGCCCCCATGTTCCAGCCTCATACTTGATTGGTTTTGAATTATCAAAAGTGCCATTCAGCACATCAAAAATTTTCCAGGAGTTGGCCACTTCCTCCCATCCTGTAAACAGTGTTTGGTCGCCGAGCATGACATCATACAGCAGCCTTTCATAGGCTTCCGGAGAATTTGGGCCGAACTTGCACTCATGGCAAAAGTCCATCTCAACATTGTCTATGATTACCTTGTTGCCGGGAACCTTGGCATTGAACTGCAGTGTTATCCCTTCATAAGGCTGCACCCTTACGACAAGCATGTTCTTTTCAGGACAGGAAGCTTTGAATAGCTCAGATGGAGGGTTCTTGTACACAATCACAATCTCAGTTGCTCTCTCTTTCAGCCTCTTGCCTGTCCTGAGGTAAAAAGGCACGCCCTTCCACAGCGTGTTTGAAATTTCAAGCTTCAGGGCAACATACGTTTCTGTTACTGAGCCTCTTTTTACTTCATTTTCATTTTTATATGCAGCAACTTTCTTGGCGCCTATCCCGCCTTCCGAATACTGCCCGATAACAGCTATTTTTTTTGCCATGCCCCTGGTAAACTTTGATATGGCCTTCAAAACCTTGACTTTTTCGTTTCTAAGGTCTTCTGCATTAAGGCTTCTTGGAGCTTCCATGGCAACCAGGGTAAGCAGCTGCATCATGTGGTTCTGCATCACATCCCTTATTGCGCCTGCATTGTCATAATACTCCCCTCTTCCTTCTACGCCGATTGATTCTGCAACCGTAATCTGCACGTGGTCTATATATTCCTTGTTCCACAAAGGCTCAAATATGCTGTTCGCAAATCTCAGCACAACAAGATTCTGCACAAGCTCCTTTGCCATGTAGTGGTCTATCCTGTAAATCTGGCTTTCTCCAAATACCTTTGTTATTGCGTTGTTGAGCCTTTCAGCAGTCTTGAAATCGTGGCCAAAAGGCTTTTCAAACATGACCCTGTTGTAAGGCCTTCCTGCGCCCTCTTTCTCGGCGAGCTTAGCCTTTTTAAGGTTGTCCACAACCGCTGAGATAAGGGAGGAAGGAATCGCCAGGTAAAAAATCCTTTCACATTTGCTGCAGCCCTGCCCTGAAATAGTTTCTATGGCATCTTTCAGCTTTGCATAGTCTGCCGGATTTGAAATGTCCAATGCCAGATAATGGATTCTCGAAACGAGCTTTTTAAGAATTTCTTCGCTAACCTTTCTCTTTGAAAACCTTCTTATGGAGTCTGATGCCTCCTCCCTGTACCCCTCGTCTGTTTTGTCCTTTCTGGCAATCGCAACTATCCTGAAGCTTTCCCTGAGATGCCCTTCCCTTTCAAGATGGTAGAATGCGGGAAGAAGCTTCCTGCTTGTTAGGTCGCCGGTTGCCCCGAATATTGAGAATACACAATGATGCCCGCTCATTTTTGCCTTGCCCCGAAAAAGCCTGCCCCCAGCAGCCCTGCATCATAATTGACTATTAAATAAATCGGCATTCTTTTTAAAATATGCCCCATTTTATGGCTGTATTCAAAAATCTTTGCAAACTCCCTGTCAAAAATATCCCTGTTTTTTGGCGCTATTCCCCCGGCAATATACACTCCTCCAAATGCCAGCGCGTCAAGGGCCATATTTTTTGCAAAATTCGCATAAGCTGTCTTGAATATATGAAAAGCTGTTTTGCACGTTTTATCAACCTTTCTGTATTTTGAAATCAGCTCAGGCTTTCTTTTTGACCTGTCAATTTCTTTTGTGTAGCCCGTCTGCTTAAATCCTCTCTTTTTTCTTAAAAATGAATAAATATTAACAAAGCCCCTTCCAGACAGAATCTCCTCATAATTTACTTTGTTTATTTTTTTATACTTTTTTATGAAATTTACCAATTCTAATTCTTGCATAGTTTGTACAGCAAAATCGCCATGGCCCGCTTCTGAATTTATTGGGGTATAAGCTTTGCAATGCTCGTCATATAACAGTGTGGTTTTACCAAGGCCCGTCCCAGCCCCCACAACAACAATGGGGGCTTTTGGGATTTTTGCAGCTTTTTTTATTGTCCTGACGTCATTTTTTGAAAGCATATTGATTCCGTAGCCCACTGCCTCAAAGTCATTAATCAGGGATACGCTTTTTAATTTGGTTATTCTCTGCAATTTTTTTGCTGCCAAATCCAATTTGGCGTTTGTCAGGCGCACAAAATCCCGTTTGGGTGTAACTGCCCCGGCAACTCCAAAGCAGGCATCCGCAGCTTTTATTCCGTATTCTGTTTTTGCATCGCCAAGAACTTCAATTATTGCCAAGTAAACATCTTTTAGCTTCCTGCTTTCAAAATGATAAGAAACTAGCAGTTTTGGAAGGTTGTTTTTAACGCCGAAAATCCCGAAATTGGCATTTGTGCCGCCGATATCAGCCCCGAGAACAAATGATTTGTAATCCTTTTTATTGAACCTAGTGCGCTCTTTTTTGATGAAACCCATTTTAGCATATTGCTTTTGACAAGCTTTATTAATTTATTGAAATTTTTGCATGGCATGAAGCATAAAAGGATATTGCAGTACCTTTACAGCCTCGAAAGCCCCAAGATAAAGCTCGGGCTTGGGAGGGTCCAAACCCTTCTGGATAAGATAGGAAATCCCGAGAAAAACCTGAAATGCGTTCATGCTGCAGGCACGAACGGAAAAGGCAGCGTTTGCGCCATGGTTTTTTATGTCTTAAGGGAAGCAGGATACAAGGTTGGCCTCTACACCAGCCCGCATCTCAAAAAATTCAACGAAAGAATAAGGATAAATGGCAATTCGATAGCTGACAAGGAAATTGCTGATTATTTTATGAAAATCAGGCCTTGCATAACGGACCAAAGCTTTTTTGAGATTACAACCGCAATGGCTTTTCTTTATTTCAAGGAGAAGAATGTTGATTTTGTCGTCTTGGAAGTAGGGCTTGGAGGCAGGCTTGACGCAACAAACGTAGTGAACCCGCTGATTTCAGTAATCACTAATATAGGCATGGAGCATACGGAATTGCTTGGAAATACGATTGAAAAAGTTGCATTTGAAAAAGCGGGCATCATAAAGAATAACGTCCCGGTTGTTACGGGAGCAAAAGGCAGGGCATTGGAAGTTATCAAAAAAACCGCAAATAAGAAAAATGCCCCCTTTTTTGAGGTTAAAAAATTTGGTGATGCAGATTTTAAATATCTTAATGGCAGCTTTCAGCAGGAAAATAAAAACATTGCATTAACGGCGATTGAGGTGCTTAAACAATTTAATTCAATAAAAATAGACGAAAACCAAATAAAAGACGGGATTGAAAAGACAAAATGGCCTGCAAGGCTTCAGTTTATTTCCAGGAATGTTCTGGCTGACTGCGCCCACAATGCAGACGGGTTTATTGTTCTGAAAAAAGAGTTAGTCTCAATCAAAAAGCAAAAAAAAATCAAAAACTTTATTTTTGTCGTAGGTATTCTGAACGGCAAAGACATAAAAAGAATGTTAAGAACTATAAACCCATTAACCTCGTCAATAATATTCACAAAATCAAGAAATGAAAAATCCTCAAATCCGGAGCAATTACTGAAAATTTTCAATTCAATAAACAAGGATAAATCAATAAAAACAAAAATTATGAAAAATCCAAGAAAAGCACTAGACTACGCAAAAAAAATCTCCAAAAAAGAGGATTTGATCGTGATTGCAGGCTCCATATATATGGTTGGGGAATTGATAAAATAAAAAGTGAAAATTGCTTTCGTAATGGTCTTGACAAGGATTCTGTGCAACCGCTGGGATTATGGGTTATAATTCACTATAGGGAGATTAAATCCGCCGCCATAGCTCATTGAAATTGACCAATTTGTGACACCGCTGGGAATCTCTCCAAAGATTCTAACGTCATCGGGGCTAGTGCACACAACAGCCGCTTTTTTGCCTTGGCCTTGAATATGTTTAATGAGGCTGTCAACAGAATTTACATCTAAAATTTCAGGAATGGCTCTGATTTTGGTTGCGTTTGTATTTTCCGGATCGAATTTCCTATTGGGGTATTTGACAAATCTATGCCCCACCATAATATACAATTCCGTATCTCGAGCTGAAACAGGTTGATGGTGATCAGCAATCTCATCTAATTTAGCTACTCCTCTTTCTCCGAATAGCTCATTCAGCCCAAACAGTTCCATTCATTTAGGTAATAATCAACATTTTTTAAACCTTTCCATTTTCGTCACTTCCAAATAGCCAAAACACCCACCACAACCTATTTAAATCAGCTTCCTAGTCCACGCAGTGTGGGAAAATGGGTGGCGTTGATACAGACTTAATTGACATAAAAGGCATGCCAGACAATGTCTTGCAGGAATTTCTTAAAAGAAACGCTGTTTCCATGAGTGTTTTTGAGGCAAGGAAGATTGCAGAGCTTGTCGGCAGAAACCCAACAATGACAGAAATTTACATCTTCAACACCCAATGGAGCGAGCATTCCTCTTATAAGAGCAGCAGGGCTGTCCTGAAGTCATTGCTGCCTACCCAGGCGCCTAATGTCATTCTTGGCCCTGTTGAGGATTCCGGAATTGTTGAGCTTGGCTATATCAACAGGGAAAGATACGGAATTGTTGTAAGCCATGAAAGCCACAATCATCCGTCTCAAGTGGTTCCATACGAAGGGGCTGCAACCGGAGTTGGAGGCATAATACGGGATGTTTTATGCATGGGCGCAAAAGTGATTGCGACAGCAGACCCATTGAGGTTTGGAAATCCAAACGGCAAGAACAAGAATAAAGTGAAGTACACAGCGAATGAGGTCATCAACGGCATTGCAGGCTATGGAAACGCAGTCGGCATCCCAAACATCTGCGGCGATATCTACTTCAATGACTCTTTTGATGAAAACTGCCTGGTTAATGTTGTCTGCCTGGGCATTGTGAAAGAAAAAGACATCATCCATAGTTATGCTCCTAAAAATGCAGAAGGCTGTGATATCGTACTGGTTGGCAAGGCAACTGACAATTCCGGATTTGGAGGGGCGGCATTCGCCTCTTTAATTCTTGATGAGAAAGACAGGGAAAGCAATCGTGGGGCAGTCCAGGTGCCTGACCCATTCCTGAAGAATGTGATAATAAGGGCTTCTTATGCTGTTTTTGAGGAAGCAAGAAAACAAGGCATAGGGCTTGGCTTCAAGGACATGGGTGCCGGAGGAATAATGTGCAGCACATCCGAGCTTTGCTCAGACTCTGATTTCGGGGCTGACATTGACTTAAGCAAAGTAAACATTTCAATTAAGGACCTGCCCCCTTACATAATCTCATGCTCTGAAACCCAGGAAAGATTTACATGGATTTGCCCCCATGAATTCACAAAAACTCTGTTAAAAGTATACAATGAGGATTTTGAGCTGCCAAACATAAGCATTGGAGCAGGGGCTTTTGTAATAGGCAAAGTCACAAGGCAGCAGGATTACATACTTAGGCAAAATGGCAGAATTGTCTGCAATGTCCCGATAAAGGCCGTAACGCAAGGCATACGGTATGAAAGGGCAAAGACAGCTCCAAAAAGAACGTTTAAAGAGCCTAATCCCAAAGAGCCAAGCGATTACAGCAAAGTTTTGCTTTCTATCCTGCATCATCCCGATGTTGCGAGCAAAGCCAAGGCATACAAGCATTATGACGCATCTGTCATGGGCAACGCTGTCATTGAAACAGGATATGCAGATGCAGGAGTAATGAAAGCAGTTGAAGGCAGCAATTTTGGGGTTGCGCTGAAAACTGACTGCAACCCAAGATACTGCAGGCTTGATCCTTATTGGGGAGCCGTGAATGCAGTTGCAGAGGGCATGCGCAATGTTGCTGCTGTTGGAGCTGTTCCAAGCGCCTTGACAGACTGCTTGAATTACGGCAATCCCGAAAAACCTGAAGCATTTTATGATTTTTATGAAGGGGTGAGGGGAATAGCAGACGCTGCCAAGAATCTGTATTACAAGGGCACAAAGTATCCTGTGCCGGTAATATCTGGAAATGTAAGCTTCTATAATGAGTCTGCATCAGGAAATTCAGTTGACCCCAGCCCAGTAATAGCATGCATTGGCGTCCTGAAGGATTACAGCAAGGCAATAACGATGAAGCTGAAAAAAGAAAACTCGGCATTATTTCTAGTGGGTGACAGGAAAGATGAGCTTGGCGGCTCTGTTTATTATGATGTCAATAATGAAATCGGCTCTGTTGTCCCGATAATTGATTTTGAAAGGGAGAGAAACACGATTTACGCAGTAATCGATGCGGTAAACACAGGCCTGCTTTTGTCATGCCACGACATTTCTGACGGGGGGCTCGCAGCAGCAATATCCGAAATGGCTCTCGGCGGAGATGCTGACGGCGAAATTGGCGCGGAGATAAGCATGGATTTCACAAATTTAAGGGCAGATAAGGCGTTGTTCTCGCAGACATCCGGATTTGTTTTTGAAGCTGATGAAAAGAATATCCAGAGGCTCCATAACCTGTTCAAGTTTTACAAGCTTAATCTGACTAATATTGGCAGTACAGCAGGTAAAAATCTTTTATTCACAAAAGACGGCAAGCAACTAATCAATTTGCCAATTTCAAAACTGAAGGAAGCGTGGACAACCGGCTTTATAGAGGCGCTGGAATAAAATGCCTTCAAAAAAACCAAACATTGCAGTTATCTATTTTCCCGGAAACAACTGTGAAGAGGAATCTTTAAGGGCGGTCCTCGCTTCAGAGATGGACGGCAAAATAGTGAGATGGAACCAGCGGAAAGGAATTGAGAAGTATGACGGCTTTGTGATTCCGGGCGGCTGGGCTTATGAGGACCGGATAAGGGCGGGTGTGATAGCTGCAAAAGACCCTGTTTTTGAAATAATAAAGAAAGAGGCCTTAAGCATGAAGCCTGTTTTGGGCATTTGCAACGGCGCACAGGCTTTGGTGGAGTGCGGCATGATACCCGGGCTTAAAAGCAAGGTTGAGATGGCATTGGCTCCAAACAAAAATCCTTTTGTAAGCGGATATTACTGTACTTGGGTTTATGTCAAAAGTGAGCAAGGAAAAAATAGATGTGTTTTTACAAAGTACACAGAAAAGGATGAAGTAATCCCAATGCCTATTGCTCATGGCGAGGGAAGGTTTACAACAAAAGATAAAGAGTTAATTAAAAGACTAATAAAAAACAAACAAATTATTTTTAGGTACTCAACAAAAGATGGAAAAATAGAAGAAAGCTTTCCAACAAACCCAAATGGAGCAATGTACAATATTGCAGCAATCTGCAACAAAAACGGAAATGTAATGGCTATCATGCCTCATCCAGAAAGGGCATCTTTCATAAGGCAAT
>CAZFEZ010000021.1:0-325 GCA_964518225.1 uncultured Methanosarcinales archaeon
CAAGGCAAACCAAAGAATCCAACTTATGGGATGATTGATTTATGCAATGATGTTCCGCTAACATCAAGTGAATATACAGAAAGAGTACGTATTCTTGAAGGAGTATTAGAAATGGAGTTTAATAGATTAAATAATAGATTAAAACAAGAACTCTCTATTAAAAAGGTAATTGAAAAAGGGAAAGCAGTAACTGTACTACCAGAAGAGAAGTTAGGATTAACGGTTAAAAATAAGCCAGTGTATTACTTCTGTCAGTACATCTAAGAAAATACCAAACAAACCTTTATATACAACCCTATCTTTCCATTTATTGCCCGTCACGAGA
>CAZFEZ010000021.1:335-10357 GCA_964518225.1 uncultured Methanosarcinales archaeon
CTTTGGGGTTAGTGTTACGGGCAGCATATTAATGATTAAAAAGCATTAGAACAAGATTATTATCATTACATTCATTATTGTTGATTTGAATTTAGTGTCAATAAATAGGGTATTGAACTAATTTGAGATAACTTGTTCTAAATGCCGAGAAAATTTAAATTTGAGGAGGCTATTATGCTCATCAGTTCAGATTGTTCAAGGAATTTACTGATTAGATAGCTTCTTCTGTACACGGAGGGATTTAAATGGGAAAGATAAGCCCGGTAGCGGCAAAATACATTATTCATTCAAATATTGATATTGAGGGAGTAGTTGACAGGCCAGATGTGATAGGGGCCATTTTTGGGCAGACAGAAGGGCTTCTCGGAGCTGATCTTGAGCTGAGGGAGCTCCAGAAATCAGGCAGGATAGGAAGGATTGAAGTCAACACAGAAACAAGGACAGGAAAAACAAAAGGCACGATAATAATACCGTCTTCTCTAGACAAAGCTGAAGTTACAAACATAGAAGATGTAAGGATAAGCAAGAGAAGCATGGTTGTTGAAAGGGCAAAAGAGCTTCTTAAGAAAATGATGGAGAATACTATGCCTGACTCGCAAGAGCTGGCAGACGAAGTTACTGCATCAGTCAGGGTAATGGAAATCGTAGAGTACGGGAAAGACAGGCTGCCTGCAGGGCCCGCAATAGATGAAAGCGATGAAGTCATAGTTGTTGAAGGCAGAGCTGATGTATTGAACTTGCTGAAGCACGGATTCAAGAATGCGATTGCAATCAACGGAACTTCTGTGCCTGAAACAATTGTAGAGCTGTGCGGAAAGAAGGTGGTGACTGCTTTTGTTGACGGCGACAGAGGTGGAAATTTAATAATAAAGGAGCTAACAACACTTGCTGACATTGATTTTGTTACAAAAGCCCCTGATGGGAAGGAAGTTGAGGAGATAACAAAAAAAGAGATACATAAGGCATTGAGGAGCAGGATTTCAGGGGAGCAGGCAAAGCTTGAGCTTTCAAGAGAGCCTGAAAGGACTGCAATGGAGATTGTCAAAAGGCATCCACCGCAGCATCAGCAATTCCAAAGGCCTATGCAGCGCCCTTACCAGCCTGTGCCTAACATAAGGAGAGTGCAAATTTCAAATGAGGAAAAAAATGCATTTAAGACAATGCTTGAAGAGCTGATAGGCACGAGAGGGGCTGAAATACTCGACAGCAAGCTTTCCATTTTAGGAAAAGTGCCGGTAAGCGAAATCCAAGCAACCCTTAAAAGCATACACAACGCCCACGCTGTTGTTTTTGACGGCAGCATTGAAAGGGAAATCGTCAAGTCTGCCGAAGAGGGCAATGTGAAGTTTCTGATTGGCATGGACTCAAAAGTCAGGCAGAACGAAACAAGGGTTAGTTTATTGACTGTGAACGAGCTTTAAATTTTATTTTTCTGGCTCAATTTCCTGTTGGTGCTCCATTCTTGATACCATCCCAGAATTAAATATCACTGAAAAAGTTTTACTTACATCCATTCTGTAAGAATCCCATTTAGAATAATAATTAGCTTTGTCTGATTCCGCCTTTTTAAATCCTTCAGGATAGTGCTCCTTCATCTCACTATCTTCTATTAACATATGGATAAACACTTCTTTATCAGCATCATACGTAAGATATTTATCTATTGTTTTATCGTTAGGAAAAGATATTTTTATAGGTATTGAAAAAAATGGTAACGTGGCTCTGGGGTGATAAATGGCTTCGGCTGACAGCAAGAAGTTTATCCTACAATAGTTAAATGACAAAGAGGCTAATCCTTCCTCGTCAACTACTTCTGCTGCTAAAGTTTTTGCCCTAGCCTCTAAATCTTTATCTGAAGACATATTCTCAAACCAAACTCCTGCTCAAAACTTTTTCACATTCAGGCAATTTATTGAGCTTGCAGAAATTATCTTTTATGGTTTCTGCTGAATGGATTCCGCTGAATCTGACCTTGTTGTTTATCAGGAAGGTCGGGAAAGACTTTATACTAAGGTCTTTTGTCAGGTCATCGCCGGCAAAGTGTCTTTCAAACTTGGCTTCCTTAAAAGCATTTAAGAATTCCTTCAGGTTATTCTCGGCTTTTACGCCTGAGTCATCCCCGGAAATGACAAACAAATCAAGCCTGTTCTGGATGCCGGCTCGCTTGGCGTAAAAAGTTGATCCAGCTGCATCATCATTCAGCAGGTAGTTGCCGTCTTTTTCAGTGAATGCCTGCTTGAATTTTTCAAAGCCCGGATTTTTCGTTATATTCCCGTCCATAATGTACGCAGGCAACGTGTTCAAACTGAATCTTTCTGCAATTGACATTCCTATTTCCGTATTGTAATCAATTTCATTTGCATTAATATTCCCAAACCAGTTTTCAAGGATTCCAAGAACTCTCTGCGTATCGCAATTAAAGCAGTTTTTTCTGTCGTTTATTACAAGTACACTCGTTTTTTGAATTTTCACAAATTCGCACTTTGCGTTTTTAGTGCCGGGAAGCACGCAGATTCCTTCCTTTCCTTCCTTATTACAATCCAAATCAGAATTGCATGCGGCGGTGAAATCTAAAGTGTTTGTTTTTTGCTGAGACTCACTGCCTTTGATATATGAATAGGAAAAATAAGTGATTAAGGCAAGAATAATCAAGACGGCAGCATACTTAAAGAATTTGCCGCCTTTTTTCTCCTTAAGGTATTCTGTTTTTGGCTTTTCAGCAGCAGTTTCTTCTGTTATTTTTTGCTCTGCTTGGGGAGTCTGAATTTGCAAATGCCCCTCAGGCTCGTCCTGAATCACTTTTAGCTTTACTCTTTTTGGCTCTTTTTCTTCTGCTGCCTCAGGGCCTTTTTGTTTTTGTTCATCCTGCTTTTCTGCCGCCTGCTGCAATGTATTATCCTGCCCATCTGCATGCTCCTGCATTTCATTGAGTTTTTTGCTTATCCTGTCTTTGCCTTTCTCAAACTCCTCTTTGCTTATGACCTCGGCTTCGAAGCTTTCTTTAAGAAATCTTAGCTCCTGCTCCAGCCTTTCTTTTTGTGTCTTATCGTCCATTAAAATCTTTGGATTGCGGAAGTAAGGTAATTGATAAATCTTTCTAATAATCATAAATATTTTTATTACTACCAAGTTTCAATAAAAGCATTTATAAGGTTGTACTGGAGTTTATGCCCATGTATGACATCCTTATGGGCAGGAGTGAGGCTGAAAAGGAGAAATACGGAACTCAAGGCTCGATATTTCTTGGCAAGCACTATGTGAAGATGGGACAAACAGTATCCCTGTCAAACAAGGTTTACCTCGATGTTTCCAAATCCCATGTCGTTTTTGTCGTAGGAAAACGTGGTTCGGGAAAATGCCTTCACGGAGACAGTTTAATAACATTGAATAGCGGTGTTGAGATGCCAATAAAAGAACTCTTTGACAACAATGAAGACGTAATGGCCTTAAATCACCAGCTCAAACTGACAAATTCAAAAAAAACTGCGTTTTATACAAGAAGGGTCACAAGGCTTTTGCACATAAAATTAAGAAGCGGAAAAGAAATAAAATTAACGCCAGAGCATCCGCTGCTGACTGTTATGGGTTGGGTAAACGCTGAGAATTTGCAGATTGGAAGCAGGATAGCAACACCTAGAATTTTAAATACTTTTGGAAATGAATTTATGCCGGAATATGAAATAAAAATTTTGGCTTATCTTATAGCAGGGGGGCATATTAAAAAAAGCCTATTTTTTACAAATTATGACAATTCCATAGTAGACGACTTAAGGAACTCGTTAAAATTACTGAATGAGGGCATAGAATTAGCGCCTTTATCATCAAGAAAAGGGAAATACAGAATCTACTCAAGGAAAAAAAGAGCGGTTCTCAGTTATAGTGCAAAAAGAGATAGCTTGGGAAGATTGTTGAAAGGCACTGCAATAGAGCACGAAAAAACCAAAATAAGAGAAT
Source organism: uncultured Methanosarcinales archaeon (assembly GCA_964518225.1). Taxonomy (GTDB): domain Archaea; phylum Nanobdellota; class Nanobdellia; order Woesearchaeales; family GW2011-AR4. The sequence goes on from CAZFEZ010000021.1 coordinate 4,290, forward strand.
TTCTGGAAAAACACGCTATTTACAATTTATTGTCCAAAGAAAAATTTGTACCTGAATATGTTTTTAAATTGACAAAGCACCAAATTTCATTGTTTATCAACAGATTATTCAGTTGTGACGGCAGCATTTATAAACCAATAAAGGCCCGGAATTATTGGGAGGTTTCTTACAGTTCTTCTTCAGAAAAACTTGCTAGACAAATTCAAGGTCTATTGTTAAGGTTTGGAATTTTAGCCAAATTAAGGCTTAAAAAGATTAAACTTAACAAAAAATTATTCTTATCTTATGAGGTGGTTCTTGATGGTGAAAATGTACTGAAGTACATCAATGAAATCGGTTTCTTTGGGGGGAAAGAGGAAAAGCAAGTTGTTGCATTAAAAGAAATGTCTCAATTAAAAAGAAATCCCAATATTGACACCATCCCAAAAGGGATATGGGATGTTCACAGGCCACACAGCTGGGTTTTAGCCGGGAGACAGTTAATTTACAAAAGCCCAAAAGCTCTTAGAAGCAGCATAAATTATTCCCCTTCGAGACAAAAGTTATTGGAGATTGCCTTAGCCGATAATAATGAAAGGATGAAATTGCTTGCGCAGTCTGATATTTTTTGGGACGAGGTAGTTTCTACTGAAATTTTATTAGGGGATTTTGAAGTTTATGATATATGTGTTCCAGATCTTCATAATTTCATTGCGAATAATATTGTGGTACATAACAGCTACAGCATGGGTGTCATCGCAGAGGGCATTTATGATTTGCCCGAGGAAATCAAGAAGAATATTGCCGTGGTGATGCTCGACACTATGGGGATATACTGGACAATGAAATACCCAAACACTAAGGAAAGGGAATTGCTTGAGTCATGGGAGCTTGAAAGCAAAGGCATAGGCGTGAATATTTTCACCCCTATAGGATTTTATGAGCAATACAGGCAAAAAGGCATTCCGGCTGATTTTCCGTTCTCCATCAAAACAAGCGAGATAAATGCAGAGGAATGGTGCATGATTTTCAATATTCTGATAACAGAGCCCATCGGCATTTTAATTGAGAGAATAATCAATATCCTAAAAGAAGAAAACAAGGATTATGACATCAAAGACATTGTAAATGCTGTTGAAGCTGATGACAGGTCCGAGAGGAATGTGAAGGACGCTGTGATGAACAGGTTTTTGGTTGCAGAGAAATGGGGGCTTTTCAGCAGGGAAGGGACTTTGATAGAAGACCTTGTGATACCCGGGCAGATCAGTATATTGGATGTAAGCGCTTATACAACAACTTCGGGGGCTGAAAACCTGAGGAGCATGGTTATAGGGCTTATAGCGCAGAAATTGTTTGTCCAAAGGATGGTTGTAAGAAGGGCAGAGGAGGAAGCTTCAATCAGCGAAGAGATTCATTTTTTTGAGGAAGAGAAAGAAGAGGGAAAAAAGGAGCCTTTGGTTTGGCTTGTCATAGATGAAGCTCATGAATTCTTGCCAAGCAAAGGCAAGACTCCGGCAACACTCCCATTGATTACAGTGCTTAGGGAAGGCAGGCAGCCGGGAATTTCCCTTGTTTTAGCGTCCCAGCAGCCAGGCAAGATACACAGCGATGTAATCACGCAATCAGACATTGTTATTGCCCACAGGCTGACAGCAAACGCCGATGTGCAGGCTTTGGGCGGATTAATGCAGAGCTATATGCGCGAAGGCCTTGACAAGCAGCTTAATCTTCTGCCAACAGAGGAAGGGGCTGCAATTGTTTTTGATGACATAAACGAGAAACTATATCCAATAAGGGTAAGGCCAAGATACACGTGGCACGGCGGCTCTGCTCCGACTGCATTGCCTAAGCTGAAGAAAGTGTTTGAGATTTAGTATGTTCTAATTTACAGCCTCTTAAAAAACTCAACTTTGTTCAGCTGCAGCACTATCAATATCAGAATTACAGCTATGATCGTTATAAAGTAATAGCCAAGCCCGATTGCTATCCCGACTCCCGAAACTGCCCAGATCGATGCTGCTGTTGTCAGGCCATGCACTTCGCTTTTCGAGCGGAAAATCGTGCCTGCCCCCAAAAATCCTATGCCGGTTGCTATGCCAGCGATTATTCTGGCTATATCATATTGGACTGCTTCAACTGCAACTATAATAAATAAGGCAGCGCCAAGCGCAACAAGCATGTGTGTTCTTACGCCGGCAGGCCTATGGACAATCTCCCTCTCCAAGCCTATTAAGCCTCCCGCTACAACTGCAAAAATAAGACGAAGCAAGACTTCGGCTGGCGGTATCATTTTAAGATTTTCTTCCTATCCATCCTCAATGGCCAGTCGCTGGGCGCGTATGTCATAGATATCAGAGAAGCTACAAACATAAGTGTAAAGAACAATACAAAAGTGAACCCCCATGTTCTTGAATTAGGGAGAATATAAAATGCAGAGATCAGAAGGCCAGCAATGCTTGTGATCATATAGCCTCCTGACAAAGGGGCTACATTAAACTGTTTTTCCATGATTAAACCTCTTTTTTACGCTCTTTAGCTTGCTTTTATTTAAACTTAACTGTTCAATCCCTAAGCATGAATTTTTCAACCATGCTTCTTGCTTTTTCCCTTTTGGCTTGATGCTCTTTTAAGAATTTGTTTAAAACCTCTGCAGCAAACTCCTTAAGCTCGCCCGTCAATAGCTTTCCGGATTTGTAGTCATTATAGATTTCCATAAGCTTATTTGAGTCTTCCAGGAGATATGTCAGGTACTGGTAAGGTACATCTATGTCCGGATTGCCTCCCAGCCTGCGGTGCTTTTCCACTGTCTCCCTGCCGCCGGAAAAAGCGTACTTCATTATTTTATTTCTGACTTCCTGCGGGCTGTCGGTTGCAAAAATAGTGGTGTTTTGGACAGACGACGACATCTTCCCTTCATGATGCATGCCCTGCAGCCCCGGCAAAAACCTTGAAAGAATAGTGGCTGCCTTTGGATAGCCAAGCTTTGGAGCCACATCATTTGTAAGGAAAAAGTGAGGCTGCTGGTCTATTGCGCATGGGATCAGGCAATGAGTCAGCTTGCCTTCAAGTATCGTGGGCAAAAATGCCGGCACTGACTGCATGCACGTATAAAAAATCTCGCCAAGATTATTTGAGTCATTAAAGCCAAAAGTGGACTTGGCAGTGGAGAACGTGATTTTTTTTGAAACCCTGCAGGCATGCTTGTACATTGTTTTAGCATACTCTGTGTCCAGGAATATCCTGGTTTTTTTCGGATTGAAGCCTACAGCAATTATATCCAAGATGTTTTCCATTGCCCATTTTTTTGTGTCCTCGAAGCTTAGGCTATCATTGAACAAAAATTTCTCCTCATCCGGGATCTGGAAGAGAAGATGGGCGTCAAACTTGTCCTGAAGCCACTTGCAGAACATCCATGGAACAAGGTGCCCTAGGTGGACAGGCCCGGAAGGGGCCCTTCCGGTGTACAAATAAAACTTGTTTCCTTTCTCGAACTGGTCCAGTATCGTGTCAAAATAGGTGTGTGCAAAAAAAATTCTTCTTTTAAGAAAGTAGTGCAGTTCTCCTGCATTTTTTTCAAGTCTTGTTAATATTTTGTCGTCAATGGGCTTGACGCCAAATTCCCGTATTAATCTGTCATAATCTATCTCGCCACTCACTTCCCACGGCGTTACAACGTATTTTTTTGTCATTTGGCTGCTTTGTTTGTCTGAGTATTATAAACTTTATGATATTTATTTCAAGCTGTTTAATATCTCTTTTATCGCATAAACTCTGTCTTTTTTTCCAAAAATAGATGAGCCGGCCACGAAAACATTTGCTCCCGCTTCGTAAGCAATCCCAGCCGTGTAAGGGTTTATGCCGCCGTCAACTTCTATGTCAAGCTTTGGCTTCCGCTTCCTAAGCTCCTTGACTTTTGCCATTGCGGAGCCTATGAATTTCTGCCCCGCCCAGCCAGGCTCAACAGTCATTATTAAAACCATATCGACCATATTAAGGTATTGGAGTATCTTGATTAATGGTGTATCTGGCTTTATTGAGATAGCCGCCCTAACCTTTTGTTTCTTTATGAAATTCAGCTGTTTTATAGGATCCAAGCATGCTTCTTCATGTATCGTGATAGAATAAGCTCCGGCATCAATAAAAGCCCTAATGTAAGAATCACTTGGCTCATGAACCATCAAGTGAACATCAAGCGGAACTTTTGTCCTTATAGCCTTGACGAAATGTGAGTCAATTGTTGTGGGCGGCACAAAAATACCGTCCATAATGTCCACATGGATCAGATCGGAATACTTTTCGACCTCTTTTATTTCAGAGTCTATTTTGGACTTATCCGCAGAAAGTATTGAGGGAGCAATTTTTATTCTTGGCATTTTAGGTGTTATCTTTTATTGTTTCATATTTATCAAGTTTGTGTATAGCAGCATAGTCACTTCCCATTTAAAGAGCTTTCATTTTCAGAGAACAAATGCCCAATCACATTTAAAGCTACTTCCATTTTCTTTGGAAAAGAGGCAATGCTGATTTTCAGATGAAAGCACTTGCCTGAATCTGTCAATATCAATTTCCCGTCCTTAATCCACGAATCCTTGTCAAACCTTATGAAAAAATCAAGATTTTTGTCTAGCCTAGATTCTGCCTGGCCCAATAACTGATGCCTTTGGCTAATGTCCATGCTGCTTAAGCGATTTTTTAGAAACTGGTTAATTAAATTTTCCTTTGCCAACGTAACTTCAAATATTTCTATTTTCTTGTCATTGAATCCTGTTGCGTATGTGCTTTTCAAGGCGACCTTGCCATCTTCCGGATTGAATGGGAATAATCTTAATAAAGCGTCCAAAATCAGTCCCCTATTTTCATGTTCATAAGAAAAAACAGTAAGTTTTATTGAATGGGCATATTTCATTTAATTATAGTTTTTCAAGCACGCTCATGATGTTCCATATCTGGGTCCGGGTGTAAGACTGAAGATTGACGTCGCTGGAAAGCTCGTCAAGCCCGTTCAATGCCTTGTTAACCTTGATTGGTAGCTCGTCAGCATCCCTCAGCGTTCCGATTATCAGATCTATCTTAGTCCTTACATTCCTGGGAACTGTAACATCCCCGTGTATTTCGCTAAGCCTGCTTATCGCTGTGTGCACTTCGCTTGTTTGATCTGCCATATTATTCATACTCAGTCTTCCTTCTTTATTTTCTTTAGAATTTCAGACTGCAGTTTTGAGGCTTTTTCCCTTACCTGGGCTTCCTGCCTGTCCATTGTTTTTATCCTAAGCTCGAGCATTTCTTTCTTTGAAGAAAGGTCAGCTTTCAGCTCGCCTTTATCGGATTCTACCATTATGTTCCCCACAATTTTGTATGCTTTTTCTGTGCTGTTGAGCTCGTTCAAAGCTGATTCTACCTCAACAAGCTGGACCTGAAACTGCTGCTTCTGCCCAAGAAAGCTCTGCAGGCTCTGCTCGAACATCTGCAACTGGCCTATTTTCTGCTCTGTTTCCTTTGAAACGTCCATTTTTACCCTTGAGATATGAAAAATAACCTAAAAATAGGTTTGTTACTTTGATTTTACTTTGGTTGTCATTGTCCTCGGCTTAAAAAGTATTTTGCTTCCGCAATAGGGGCATCTGACTCTTTTCCTCAGGTAATCCGGTGCAACTTTTTTGTTGCAGTCAAAACATTTGTATTCTGCCATTATGCCTCCTCTAGAGCCTGCTCATCTTCAATCTCTTCTTTTACAATATCTGGCTCTTCTTCAACAGATTCTGCATGTTCTTTTGTTACAATGCTTTTTACAGAGTATGCCCTGCCCGTGAACTTTGCATTGCACTTATTGCAGTTCCATATGCCAACAGCAACTCTTTTCACAGCGATTTTGCTGCAGTAAGGGCATTTATGGAGCTTTCTCTGCTCAGCCTCGATCTTAGAGAATTTAAGCTTGGTTTTTCTTCCGTACCTTGCCCCAAATCTCTTTACAGATCCTAATTTTTCTTCTGTTTTCATTTTGCTTCAAATGGGGCTGCCCGGACTTTCGCATTGATTCGAACCGGGGTCTTAAGGTCCCAAACCTCAAATCATAGCCAAGCTAGACCACA
>CAZFEZ010000022.1:0-9939 GCA_964518225.1 uncultured Methanosarcinales archaeon
TCGATATTGAATATTCATCGGACAAAAAACAGCTGAAAAAAATAATCAAAAACAAACAATATACAAAGATGATTGTTTCTTATCATAATTTTAAAAAAACTCCAGACAATTTAAAAAATGTTTATGGTAATATTAAAAAATTAAACCCAGACATAATAAAGATTGTGACAAATGCCAATTCTGTTGCTGATAACTTTAAAATTTTTGATTTGATAAAAACGGCAAATAAGGAGAAAAAAGGAATAATAGCTTTTTGCATGGGCTCTTACGGCCAGTTCAGCAGAGTATTAAGCCATATTTTAGGCTCCCGGATTACATATGCATCCGTTGAAAATGGCAAAGAATCCGCAGCAGGACAGTACACATTGGATGAAATAAATGAAATTTTTAGAATAAAAAAATTAAATGATAAAACTAAAATTGCAGGCCTGATTGGTGATCCTGTTGAACATTCCCCCTCTCATGCAATGCACAATGCCGCATTTGACTCCCTAAATATAAACGCAGTCTATTTGAAATTCAGAGTAGACAGATTAGGGGAATTTATCGACTATATGAGAACTTTAAACACCCTTGGATTCAGCGTTACTATCCCGCATAAAGTTGAAGTGGTGAAATATTTGGATGAGATTGACAAGAAAGCAAAAGAGATTGGCGCAGTAAATACCATTGTAGCCCAAGGGAATAAACTAATTGGATACAATACCGATTGTGATGGGGCAATGAAAGCCCTTAAGGCTAAAACGAAACTCAAAGGGAAGAATGTTGTTGTTTTGGGCGCCGGTGGATCGACAAGGGCGGTGGCTTACGGGTTGATTGAAAACGGAGCAAAGGTCACTATATTGAACAGGACAGTCGGGAATGCAAGAGCAATTGCCAATTATTTCAATTGCAATTACGGCTCATTGGATGATTTGATTGAAACGAAATATGATGTCTTAATAAACACAACCCCTAGTGGGATGCATCCAGATGTTGGCAGCTCCCCAATACCTAAAAATCTTATCAATAAAGGCTCTGTTGTTTTCGATATAGTTTTCAACCCTTACAAAACAAAACTGCTGGAAGGCGCTGAAAAAAAAGGCTGCAAACTTGTTACGGGAACGGAGATGCTGGTTTATGGAAATGCCCTGCAGTTCAAGTTGTGGACCGGAAAAAATGCTCCTATTCATTTAATGAGAAAAAAAGCAATAAATTATCTGAAAAATGCTGGCAATTAAAACGAAAAAGTGGATTAATGCTGTAATTGAAGCTCCTCCATCAAAAAGCTACACCCAGAGGGCTTTGGTTATAGCTGCATTGGCTAAAGGTAAATCTGTAATAAAAAATCCGCTGTTCAGCGACGATACAAACTACATGGTTCGGGCCTTGAAAAATTTCGGCGTTAAAATAGAAAGAAGTGGAAATAACCTCCTCATCAATGGAGCAAACGGCAGGCTGAAGCAGCCAAAAAGCAGCGTTTTTGTCGGGAATGCCGGAACCGCGATGCGCTTCCTTACAGCTATTGCAGCGATTTCAGAAGGTGAAACGACCATAACAGGAGACAAAAGGATGCAGCAAAGGCCGATTCAGGATTTGCTTGATGCTTTGGGCAGTTTGGGAGTCAGATGTGAAAGCAATAAAGGCTTTCCGCCTGTAAAAATTTACGGCGGCTCGTTCCGTGGAGGCAATGTAAGATTAAATGGAAACGCAAGCAGCCAATACCTTTCATCCATCTTGATGTGCGCGCCATACGCAAAGAAAAATGTTGCAATCAGCTTAACCGGCAGATTGGCATCAAGGCCTTATGTTAATATGACCATCGATGCCATGAAAAAGTTCGGAGTCGATGCCAAGAACGTCAATTACAAAAAATTTATTGTAAAAAACATCAGAAAGTACAAATCAAGGAATTACGAAATTGAAGGCGACGCCACAAATGCAAGCTACTTCTTTGCGGCTGCAGCCATAACAAAAGGGAAAATAATGGTAAAGAATATAAATCCCAACTCCAAACAGGGAGATTTAAAGTTTGTTGGCATACTTAAGAAGATGGGGTGTGGCGTTAAAATGGGCAAAAACTTCATACAGGTGGAAGGCCGCAGCCTCAAAGGCGCAGATGCTGACATGAACGAAATGCCTGATATTGTGCCTACACTGGCTGTAACAAGCCTGTTTGCCGATTCGACAACTGTGATAAGAAACGCGCCAAACTTAAGGCTCAAGGAAACTGACAGATTGAAGGCTCTGGCGTTTGAACTGAGAAAGATAGGCGCCAATGTTGAGGAGCTGCCTGACGGATTGAGGATAAGGAGGAAAAGGCTGCAAAAAGCTATTATTGAAACTTATAATGACCACAGGATGGCTATGAGTTTTGCTGTTGCAGGGCTGGCTATAAGCGGTGTGAGGATAAAAAACCCCGCTTGCGTAAGCAAATCATTCCCTGACTTTTGGAAAAAATTCAGCGAGCTGTATAAAAAATGAACATTGCACTGATAGGGTTCAGGGGAACAGGCAAAACAACCATAGGAAGATTATTGTCGAAAAAACTTGATAAGAAGCTGATTTCCAGCGATGAAGAGATTGAAAAAAGGGCAAAAATGAGCATAGCAAAATTTGTAAGAAAATACGGATGGGACAAGTTTCGTGAGATGGAGGCGGAGGTCATAGACGGCATGAGCGATCTTGACGAATGCGTCTTTGATACAGGCGGCGGAATTATCATGAGAAATGAAAATATAATAAACTTAAAAAAAAATGGCCTGATTGTGCTGCTCACGGCTGACATAAAGATGATTGCAAGCAGGCTGAAAAGCAGCAAGAGGCCTGCACTGACTAAAAGCAATTACCTTGACGAAATAAGGGATGTTTTGAATGAAAGGGAGGAAAAATACAGGAAAGCAGCTGATTATTCAATAGACACTTCCAGATTATCCCCTGAAGAGGCTGTTGATTTAATATCTCATTTTGTTCAGATGGAGCTCCAATAAGATGTCAAATACATTTGGAACGCTGTTTAGAATAACTACATGGGGCGAAAGCCATGGAAGGGCAATCGGGGTTGTTGTGGACGGCTGTCCGGCAGGCCTGGAGATTGCAGAAGAAGATGTGCAAAAAGAGCTGGACAAAAGAGCCCCTGGCCAGAGCGAAGTAGTAAGCCAGAGAAAAGAATCTGACAAGGTTGAAATTCTTTCCGGCATATTTAACGGCAAAACTACAGGAATGCCGATATCAATGATTATTTACAATAAAGATGCAGATTCCTCGAAATACGAGAAAATAAAGAATCTGCTGAGGCCGGGCCATGCTGATTTTACATATCAGGTCAAGTATGGATTCAGGGATTACAGGGGGGGCGGAAGAAGCTCTGCAAGAGAAACTGCTGCGAGGGTTGCTGCAGGGGCTGTTGCAAAAAAATTGCTGTCAAAATTTAATATTATTATTACGGCTTATGTGATGGAGATTGCAGGAATCAAGGCGAATAAGATTGATTACAAGGAGATTTATAAAAATGATTTGAGATGCCCTGACAAAGGTGCTGCAAGGAAAATGAAGCAGGCTATTTTAAGGGCGAAAAATGAAGGAGATTCTGTTGGAGGCGTATGCGAGGTTGTGGCGCTTAACGTGCCTGCAGGAATTGGCAGGCCAGTCTACAACAAGCTTGAAGCTGACCTTGGATCCGCAATCCTTGGAATTAATGCTGTTAAGGGGGTTGAATTTGGAGGCGGTTTCGAACTCGCGAGAATGAGGGGAAGCCTCTCGAATGATGAATTTATTGTTAGAAATAACAGGATAATGACAAAAACAAACCACCATGGCGGGATTCTTGGCGGCATATCGACCGGGATGCCTATCGTTTTAAGGGCCGTTGTAAAGCCCGCGTCCAGCATTTTGAAAAAGCAAAAGACAATAAATTACAGGACTATGAAGCAGGAAACAATATCTGTTGAGGGCAGGCATGATCCCGCAACCATTGTAAGGTTTCCGCCGATTGCAGAGGCTATGACTGCAATCGTGATTGCAGACCATATGATTATGTCTGGCGGGATAAATGCCGATAGCTTGATGAAGTGAGTTCTTTATGAAGAAAATAACTGTCGGCATCATTGGCGGCACTGGGCAGATGGGGGGATTTTTCAGGAAATTTTTTGAAAAGAATGATTGCAGAGTTCTGGTCGCATCGAGAAAAACAAAGCTTAAGCCGGAGGACTGCGCAAGGCAAAGCAACATAGTTCTGATTTCAGTCCCTATTGATTTGGCTATTGATGTGATCAAAAAAATAGCGCCTTTTGTAAGGAAGAGTTCCTTATTGATAGACACAACTTCGATAAAAAAAGGCCCTGTTGAAGCTATGATCCGCTATTCAAAATCAGAAGTTATTGGAATGCATCCGGTATTTGGGCCCAATATTGCCTCTTTGAAAAACCAGACAGTTGTGCTGTGCCCCGCAAGGTCAAAAAGATGGATTAAATGGATAAAGCGTGTTTTTGAGAAGAACGGCGCTGCAATAAAAATAACAACTCCGGAAAAACACGATGAGATGATGTCAATAATCCAGGGCCTGAATCATTTCAGCACTTTGAGCGTTGCCCACGCAATGAAAAGCATGGGAATAGGAGTTGAGGAAAGCCTCCAGTACGCGAGCCCGGTATACAAACTGAGGATGGCAATGGTCGGAAGAATCCTTAATCAGGATTCAAAATTGTATGCAGGCATAGAGATAATGAACCCTAAAAACAAAAAGGCCTTGGAAGCTTACATAAAATCCTCGAAAAAACTTCAGAAGATAATTGAGACTAAGAACACAAAAGAATTTGCAAAGTACTTTGATGAATGCGCAGAATTCTTCGGCAGCTTTAAGAGAGAAGCTGAAAAGCTCAGCGATTACCTTATAGAGCAGATGGTGAAGATTGAAAAATGAAGATTGCAACTTTGGGTCCGGAGGGCACTTTCAGCCATGAAGCCTCGCTTAAGTACGACGGCAAAGCAACCTTGGAATTCGCCAGTACAATCAGGGATGTTTTTGAATCTGTGTCAAAAGGCAAAGCTGATCTGGGCATCGTTCCTATAGAGAATTCAATTGCAGGCACTGTCGGCCAGACTCTTGACTTCCTGATGCAGTTTCGCTTAAAGATAAAAGCTGAAGAGGTGCTTCCGATAAACCACTACCTTGCGGGATTTGGTGCGATTAAGGATATTAGATGTATATACCTGCATCCGCAGACTTTTGAGCAGTGCGAGCTGTTTATCAAAAAAAATATGCCTAAAGCTGAGGTGATTCAGACATCGAGCAACGGCAAATCCGCCGAGATGCTGGCAAAATCAAAAGACAGGTCAAAAGCTGCAATAATACCGAAAATCGCGGCTGATTTTTATAAGCTTAAGGTGCTCAAAAAAGACGTGCAGGACGGCAGGTTCAATGTGACAAGGTTTTTTGCGATATCAAAGGAAGACGCCAAAAAGACAGGCTATGACAGGACAAGCATAGCAGTCTATCCGCAGGTTGACAGGCCCGGGCTGCTTCATGAAATGCTCGGCCATTTTGCAAAAAACGGGATAAACCTTACCAAAATAGAGTCAAGGCCGTCGAAAGGCAAGCTAGGGGATTACATCTTTTACATAGATTTTCAGGGGCACAAATCAGAAAAGAACGCTGCAGATGCATTAAAAAAACTAGAGGAGTCTGCATTTGTCACGATGCTCGGCAGCTATCCGAGGAAATACTAATAAAATGGACATAAAAAAACTTGCTGAAAGTTTGAATCCATCTGAAAGAAAAGTTCTGAAGGTTTTGGATAATTTCAGCTCTTTCCATGACATAATGAAAGTGACTGGGCTGAAGGATGTTGAGGTTGCAAGGGCATTGCAATGGCTCCAGAATAAGAATATAATTAAGACAAAAGAAGAGCAGAAGGAGATTGTGTCTCTGGATGAAAACGGCATCAAATACCTGAAATACGGACTGCCGGAAAAAATATTTTTGCAGGAAATGCAGAAGCCTTTAACGCTGCCGGAGATTGCGCAAAAAACAAAGCTGAGCAGCGAAGAGGTAACTGTTTCCTTGGGGATACTGAAATCAAAAGCTGCCATCGAGATAGAAAAAGGCAGAGAAGTTACTGTATCAATAAATGATAACGGCAAGCACTTGCTGAAGCACGGGCTTCCGGAAGAGCAGTTCCTGAAAGAAAATTTTCCGAGAGAAGTCAGCTCCCTAAACGAAGAGGAAAAATTTGTGCTTGGCAATTTGAGGAAAAGAAAAAGGATAGTAAAGGTAGAAATGTCAAAGATTATCAACGCAGAGCTGACTGAAACCGGCAAAAGGCTGGCAAATGAAAAAATAGAAGAGGGGTTAATAGAAAAAATGTCTCCGTCTTTGCTCAAATCAGGCTCATGGAAGGGAAAAAAATTCAGGCGCTTTGATGTAAAGATAAACGTTCCAAGGATATTTGGGGGCAGGAAGCAGCATTACAGGAGATTTCTTGAGGAAGTGAGGCAGAAATTTGTAAGCCTTGGATTCAGGGAGATGTCGGGCCCTTTGGTTGAGAGCGATTTCTGGGACATGGATGCTTTGTTCATGCCGCAGTTCCATTCTGCAAGGGACATCCATCAGGGGGACTACATAAAAGAGCCAAAATACGCAAAAGATTTGCCGGAAAACAAGGTTAAAAATGTAAAATCAGCGCATGAGAACGGTTTTGGGACGGGCAGCAGAGGCTGGCGCTATGAATTTGACTCCAAGCGAACTCACAGGCATATTTTAAGGACGCATGATACCTCAATTTCAGCAAGAACCCTTGCTTCTGAAGGGCTTGAAATTCCGGGAAAATACTTCCAGATAGCAAGATGCTTCAGATATGATGTTGTTGATGCAACTCATCTGCCGGATTTCAACCAGGTTGGCGGGTTTGTGATAGAGGAAGGGATAAATTTCGGGCATCTGAAAGCCCTGCTCAAGATGTTTGCCAGGGAGTTTGCAGGCGCTGACGAAGTCAAGGTTGTACCAAGCTATTTCCCATTCACAGAGCCAAGCGCGCAGCTGATGGTCAGGCATCCCCAGCTGGGATGGATTGAGCTTGCTGGGGCCGGAATCTTCCGCCCAGAGCTTGTAAAGCCGTTGGTTGGAAAAGAAGTGCCTGTAATCGCATGGGGTGTGGGACTCGACAGGCTGGCAATGTTCAAGCTCGGCATAAATGACATAAGGCAGCTGTTCTCGCACGATCTGGAGTTTCTGAGGAATGCAAAGGTGATTTGATGAATGTTAAAAAACAATACACAAAAATCTGCCCGAAATGCGGGAGCGTAGACCTGCCGATAAAAACAGATTTTGTTGAGATGCTCATGCCCAGACCTGAAAAATGCAAAAAATGCGGCTACTCCGGATTATTCCCGGAAATAGAAATTAACAAGATTGAAAAATTCAGGAAAAGCTTGATAAAATAAAATGCCAACAATAACATTTTCATTGAAGGACCTGCAGCGCTTGGCCGGAAAAAAGCTTTCTATAGAGGAAGTCATTGAGCTTGCGCATTACGGAAAAGGCGACTTTGACAGCTACGACGAGGAAACTGATGAAGTGAAGATTGATTTTGGAGACACAAACTTGCCTTACCTATGGTCAGTAGAAGGCTTCGCAAGGCTGATAAAGGGAGTTCTTGGAATGCAGAAGGGAATTCCGGATGTTAAGGTTAGCAAAGGCGATTATGAAGTCATAGTTGACAAGTCGGTTGCCAAGATAAGGCCTTTTATTTCATGCTTTGCTGCAAAAGGCAGAAAAATAGACGAGCATTTTCTGAAGCAGATCATCCAACTGCAGGAAAAGTTCTGTGAAACATACGGGAGGAAGAGAAGAAAAGTTTCTATCGGGCTTTACTCCTACAAAAGGCTCAGCTTTCCTGTACATTACAAAGCTGTCGATCCAATGTCTGTGGAATTTGTGCCCTTGGAATTCAAAGCGAAGATGAATTTAAGGGAGATTCTCGCAGAGCATCCAAAGGGAAAGGAATATGCTTTTGTACTTGAAGGCCTTGACAAATACCCAATTCTTGCTGACGACAAAAACGAAATCATGAGCTTCATTCCAATAATAAACTCAAACTTTACAGGCAGGCTCGAGATTGATGATGAGAATATATTTTTCGAGGCTACCGGCACAGACGAGGATGCCGTCAATCTGGCAGCAAACATTTTTGCATACGCTTTGCATGACAGGGGATTCCAGATTTACTCTTCTGAAGTAAGGCACTATGATAGAAAAATCATTATGCCCCATTTTTTCCATGAAAGCATTGCTGTAAAAAATGAGCAGATAAAGAATTTGTTTGGATTGGAGCTTAAAGAGAATGAAGTAAAGCACCTGATTGAAAATATGCAGTATGACTTCAGCGATTATAGAGTGAAGATTCCTCCGTACAGGCTTGATATACTGCACCCATATGACATTATTGAAGATGTTGGCATTGCTTATGGGTATGGCAAGATTGAAGACAGGGCTTTGGCAACTTTTACATCCGGCTCTGTGATTGAGTTCAATGAGTTTGTCGGCAGAGTAAGGGAGATTGCTGCCGGGCTGGGCTATCAGGAAGTCATGAGCGCCGTATTGACTAACAAAGACTTTCTTTACGGTAAGATGAATGCTGATGATGTAGGAACTGTTGAAATTGAGGAATACATGTCAGAGACCTATTCTGCTGTCAGGAGCTGGGTCCTGCCGAACCTGATGGAGGTTTTTTCCAAGAACAAGCATGTTGAGTTCCCGCAGAAGATTTTTGAGGAAGGCATTGTTAATGTAAGAAAAAGCGAGGAAATTGCCGAGTTTAGCAGGATTGCAGTTGCAAGCTCGCATGAGAATGCGAATTACACCGAGATGAGGCAAGTGCTGGACTACATATTAAAATGCTTTGGTTTGAATTGCGACATTGAAGAGGCCGAGCACGGCTCTTTTATTGATGGAAGGTGCGGAAGGGCTGTTGTAAAGGGAAAGAAAATAGCTTATTTGGGTGAAATTAACCCTAAAGTTTTAGAAAACTGGAATTTAGATATGCCAGTCGCTGCTTTGGAGTTGAATTTGACAGAGCTGTTTGGAATAATTGAAAAGAAGTAAATTTATGATTTTTTCTTTTCGGTCTTTTTTGCAGCCGATTTTTTTATTTTGGTCTCTTTCTTTTCAGCTTTATGCTCGTGCGGATGTTCGCGCCTGTGCTCTTCTTTTGCTTCCATCCCTGCCTTCGCTTCCAGTTCTGATTCTTTTGCCTGGGCCTCTACCTTTTTCTTAGGCTTGAAGATGTCCCTTAATTTTCTCTTCTCTTCTTTCTGCACCCTGAGCTGCTCTGATGTTTTTCTCTTTTTTGCCGGCTTCTGGGTTTTTGGCTTTGGCTTTGTATTCAATGCGACTATTCCCAGCTCTTTCAGCGCATTGGAAATTTCCTCGTGGGAAGCGTTACTCTTAATCTCGATTTTCTGGTTCAAAGGCTCAATGTGAAGGATATTGACTTTTCTTCTTCTAGTCTCACCGTCAATCAGAACGTATCTTCCGTCTAGAATGTCTATTATGATTCCTCTCTTTCCGGCATCTCTGCCTGCAATCTTAACGCACAATCTTCCAATCTCGATCATTTTACTCCTCCAGTCACTTTCAATGAAGCGGTGTTGCCATCCGCTCAAGTGATTTCTTTGTTTGCTTTTATCTCAATATTACTTTTATTTATGCTTTTGTCAGTGTGAAATTTATGTTATTTTTTTGTGATTTATTCGCTTTCCCAGCGCATTATTTTAATTTGCAATTATTTAAAACCTTAAAATAAACCATTACTATTGCCTGAACTTCTTGATTATCTCGCGCCTCATGCACCTGCTGCACAAAACCCCGCCATACGGCCTTTCGGGCCTTTTCTTCGTATTGGCCATGCTCCTCATCCTGAAAGGAAACTCGCGCGGAGTGCCCTTCAACACATCACCGCAGCT
>CAZFEZ010000023.1:0-9469 GCA_964518225.1 uncultured Methanosarcinales archaeon
ACTTTATCAGAATATTTTGGTAAAAACAAGTGGTCGGATTTGCTAAGAATATCCTACAATCTGACGATATGCAAAAAGTCCAGTAATGCGACAAAAAATTAGAACTGACGAAAAAGCGACAGAGCCGCGACAGGAACCAATAAGTATTTAAATAAGTTATAAAATAAGTATAACTTTCTACCTTGATGAATAATTAAAATAGTAAGTCTTATAAATAAGTAGTTAGATATGTATAAAAATAAGTAAATATGGTAGAATTCAAAAGGAAGCTTTACAAGCGCGGTTCTAGCTTTGAGACCACTATTCCCATGCCGCTTCTGTTTGCACTGGACAAGAAAAAGAAGTACAATGTGATTTTCGTTTATGATGAAACAGCAAACAGCTGGTACATAAAGTTCGAGGAAGGAGGTGGAAAATAATATTTGGATTAAACAACAAGCGCCAACACAATAAAATTTCGAACAAAACGAGAGCTACTTTGAGATTCATAGCAGGATAAAAGTGAACCGCTTTTGATGTTTAATGCAATAATTGGCGAGGTGTCTCGATGTTGCAATAGGAGAAGTGGCCTAAGCGAGCTTTCGCATGTCACGCCGAGCACAAGAATTTGGCGAAGCCGGATTTGTAATCAAATAAAAAAGCGTTAGAATAATAACAAAGACAAATGAGGTGAGGCAAATGAGCAGAAGGTTTGAGGAAGTTATGGACATACTTGACTACAATGAGCTGATGCGCTTCAAGAGCGACTTGGACAGCGGCGCAATAACATTGAAGAGGCTGCTGGAAGAAAAGATAAAAAGGAAGCTGAAGGAGCATGAGAAGATATGCGCAACATGCTCAAGCAGCCTGAACTTCTACAGGACAAGCAACTATACTTTGGTATTTGGACCCGATGATTTCAAGAAGAAGGCAAGCTTCTGCGGGCTTGACTGCCTGGAATACTTCATAATAAGGCTGAAGGACTTGAAAACAAAGCCAAAAGAGGACAATGTAAGCAATACCGGCAGTTATTTCTAATATGAAAAACAGGAGATGCCAGATAACTATATTTTTTTTGCTGGGATTGGTGCTTTTGGTAGGCTCCGCCTTTATCATTTACCTGAACAATAAGCCAAAGGCAGAAGAAAATTCAAATATTCCATCTGAGATAAATCCAATCAAGCTGTTTGTTGAAAACTGCATTGAGGACATTGGCAAAAATGCGCTGCTCCATATAGGAAAGCACGGCGGGTATTATAATACAAAAGAGCCAAATTTAAAAGATGGAAATTTTGATTTGCCTTATTATCTTTACAGCAATCTGGATTTTTCTCCTTCAATAAAGGATATTGAATTTGAGATTTCAAAATTCATAGACCATAACCTTTTGCAGTGCATAGGCGATTTTCAAGAGTTTAAAAAACAAGGATATGACATAAAGCAGGGAAGCCCAAGCAGTTCAACCTTTATAGGCGAGGATTTAGTATCTTTTGATTTATCATTCCCGATTGAAATAGAAAAGGGCAGCAGCCAACAAAAGATTGATAGATTTAATGTAAATTTAAATGATGTCCATCTGAAGAATATTTACAATGTAAGCAAAGAGATTGTGAGCTTCCAGTATGAAAATCCTGACAGATTATGCCTAACATGCGTGTATACATTAAGCAAAAAGACAAGGCTATATATTGATTTGCTAAACTACAGAAACAATTCCATAATATTTACTATTAAAGACTACAACAGAGCATCTGACAGCATTATAGAAAAGCCTTACAATTTCACATTTGCTATAAAATACGCCGGAATATCCTGTGATAACGTCAATGCATTAGAAGATCCTGATTTAGTTCAGGAATGCATAGAATTAAAGACAAATGAAAAATAGCAAAATTGCCAAAAAACTAGCATTCTTAACTGCATGTGCTATAGTGCTGCCTCTTGTTTTAGGCCAATCTAACCTTCTAGAATCAGAAGATCATAAGGATATTGATAAAGTTAATACAGCACTAAGGGAAAATCCAATGAGCGTTGATTACTCTTTGATTGATTATAATAATCCAAAACTGGACTACAGATTACTTGATTACTCGATGGCTGATTACAATGCACTAGACCATAACAGAGTGGACAGCGATAAGTATTTTAAGGATCTTGGTTGTAACAATTGTAAATTAGAAAAGGGTCCTGTAAATATTAAATACTCTTTAGAAGGGTTAGTTCATCCTGAATCAGGTTTAACTAGGCTTGCCGGGCTTCCACCGCACCCTATCCTTAAAGTAACTCCGTCTACAATAATTATACAGCTACCTTCTTCAGAGGATGCACCCTCCATAGATTACAGGGCTCTCGGCTCCGGTACTTTGGTAATGCCAGATTCCGGCACTACTTACTCTCTTTATGACAGTTCATCAAATCAGTTTATATATATTGATGGGAAGATTAGTGTTAGGAATGGCCAGATTTATGTAGAACAAGGCGACACAGCTCAATTTGAAGATTATAAAGTGACTGCAAGAAGTAACGACGTGGCAGTATTCTTTGACGGCAGAATACATGAAGGCGATTACTTCAGTTTTGAAAAAGATGCGATTTTTGCTGTAGGCAACGGCCTCAAAATAGAAGCTACACTTTTAGACGTAAAAACTAAACCACAGGAGCGCGATTTAAATGGAAGGGTGTATAAACCTCAGGAGATATCTGATGAGATCTTTAGAATTAGGAATTCACTTTTGGATGAGAATAATCCAAGTTTAAGTGTCAATAATGAAAATGACAGATTGGTTTTTGAATTAGGTGACCTAAATGATATCGGTGGCAGAATTAAGGTTAGTACCGTTAGGAATTCATTGCCATTAGTAGAAACTGGAGGAGTTGTCAGAATTGTAGATGATGATATGCCATTGAGGATTGCTGACGACAAAATTTTTATAGAACTAAGAGGGGATAAGATTTTTGAAAATGCCGGCTCTGTTCCAATAGTAATAGTAACTGAAAATGATAAGGATACTCATTACATATTTGACGAAAGCCAGAATTTGTTTGTAACCAATAAGCAAGATTATGAGCAAATGGTTCAAAAAAGAAGTGAATTGCTTGACAAATTCAATTTGTATCTTACCGGTTACTTCTCCTTGAATGAACTCAGTATATTTGAAAATGGACTAAACTCTGTTGAGCAACAGTTAGGTCTCAATATAAAAGATATACGACAAGAAGTAAAACGAAGTAATGGTTTAATAGCTATTTATTACCCCAGTGTGGTTGAGCAAGACAGAAGGATATTGAAACCAGACATTTTAGCTCAAGTATTTGAAACGGAGATACGCTGGAAATATGATGATATGCACTTAAGTTATGAAGACAGATTGAAAATTGACGGTGACGCTGCAAGGGTCATTTACACAAAAATTAGTGATGCACCTTCTTCGGATTCTAATGATGCAGCAAAAAGCGACTTCAGTCATGAATTTGGGCACGTGCTTGCAGCTGCAAGCTCTACATTTGATGAAGATTTTAAAAAACTCGGACAAGCATATGAGATTATTGTGGATCAAAATGATAAGGATAAACAGAGATTAGTAAGTAAAGAATCTTCTATAGGTAATTTTTTATTTCCAACAACCTATTCATCAAAGAACTACTATGAATGGAATGCTGAATTATTTAATACTATGATTGAAAGACCGCAATGGTTTAATGACCCTTACGAAGGTGGTTATGATTGGCCCACCAGAGAATGGACAAGATTAGAGCAGCCTCTTAGCGAGGATATAATGAAAAAACGACAAGAACTAAAAGACTTTTGGCTTCAAGAATTGCAAAAATATAAAAAACAATCCTAAAGAATCATCTCAAAATGCATTCCCTAACAGCAGAGCAGGTATTGAAGGAACTAAATACAACAGGCATAGGGCTGTCACAGCAGGAAGCGGAAAACAGGTTACAACAATACGGATTAAATGAGATAAAGGAAGGAAAAAGGATTTCCGCTTTTGAAATATTCATAGGGCAGTTCAAGAGCATCGTAATCTGGATTTTGATTGCTGCAACGGTTATTTCCGCATTCCTGAGGGAGTATATTGACGCAATCGTCATCATGGTCATAATTGTCCTAATCTCAGTTCTGGGTTTTGTCCTTGAATTCCGCGCAGAAAAGGCGATTGAAGCGCTGAAAAAGATGGCTTCTCTGAAGGCAATAGTAATAAGGGGCGGGCAGAGAAAGGAGATTGACTCAAAGCATATTGTGCCGGGCGACATAATAATTCTGGAGACAGGCAACAAGGTTCCGGCAGATTCCAGGCTAATGGAAAATTTTAACCTGCAGACCCAGGAAGCCGCACTGACAGGAGAATCCCAGCCAGTAAAGAAGAGTACAGATGTGCTGCCGGATAAAACTGCTGTGGCAGATATGAAGAATATGGTGTTTTCTGGGACAATCGTAGTCAGCGGAAGGGCTAAGGCAATTGCTGCCGCAACAGGCATGCAGACTGAGATAGGCAAGATAGCAAAAATGATAGAGGAAGTAAAGCCAGAGCCAACGCCTTTGCAGAGGAAAATGGACGAGCTTGGAAGATGGATAGGAAAAGCTGTTATGGCAATTGCAGTGATAATTTTTGCAGTTGTAAGCATATTTCAGGAAAAGTCCCTGCTGGACAACCTTATTGTTGCAGTGGCAGTGGCGGTTGCCGCAATTCCCGAAGCCCTGCTTGCGATAGTAACTATGACGCTTGCATTGGGAACCCAAAGGATGCTGAAAAGAAATGCATTGGTTAGGAGGCTTCCGAGCGTTGAAACTCTGGGGAGCACAACAGTCATATGCAGCGACAAGACAGGAACATTAACAGCCAATGAAATGACCGTGAAAAAATTGTTTGCCAACAGCAGGGTAATCGATGTTACAGGAACAGGCTATGAAACAGAAGGGAAGTTCTTATACAAAAACAAGCCGGTAAGACTTGACGAGATTGAGCTTCTGTTGAGGATAGGCGCGCTCAACAACAATGCAGAGCTGAAAGGCGGCAGTTTAACAGGCGACCCCACAGAAGGCTCCCTGATTGTCAGCGCCGCGAAAGCAGGCTTGTCAAAAAAAGAGCTTGAAAGTGAGTATCTGCGGACAGATGAAATTGAGTTTACAAGCGAAAGAAAGTTGATGACCACTATCCACAGCCACCATGGGGAAAAAATAGCTTATGTCAAGGGCGCTCCAGAAGTCGTGGTAAGGCTTTGCGGCTGCATAAACATAAACGGAAAGGTAAAGAAATTAAGTGAAGCAGACAAAGAGGAGATCCTGAAGGCAAATAAGGAATTTGCAAATGACGCATTGAGGGTTCTTGGCTTCGCTTACAAGACAGTAATTGAGGGCAAGGAGCCGGAAAAAAACCTTATTTTTGCCGGATTGCAGGGAATGATTGACCCGCCAAGAGAGGAAGTAAAGATTGCAATTAAAAAATGCAATAAAGCCGGAATAAAAGTTATAATGATCACTGGAGACCATGAAATAACCGCAAGGGCTGTTGCAAAGGAAATCGGATTAAGCGGAAAAGTCATAACAGGGCAGCAGCTTGATGACATCAAAAACCTTGAAGACTCAGTTGAGTCTGTTGCAATTTTTGCAAGGGTCAATCCGGAGCATAAAATCAGGATTGTTGACGCCCTGAAGAAAAAAGGGCATGTTGTTGCCATGACCGGAGACGGAGTGAATGATGCTCCTGCGCTAAAAAAAGCAGATATCGGGATTGCAATGGGCATTAGCGGCACTGATGTAAGCAAGGAAGCGAGCTCAATGATTTTGACTGATGATAATTTTGCCTCTATTGTAAATGCTGTCGAGGAAGGCAGGGGGGTTTATGACAATATAAGGAAGTATATCGGATTCTTATTATCAGGCAATGTAGGCGAGGTTTTGATTATACTTCTGGGCATCGTTTTCGGATTGCCCCTGCCATTGACAGCCACTCAGATATTATTGATAAATCTTGTGACAGACGGGCTGCCTGCCCTTGCGCTAAGCGCAGACCCGTTTGAGCCGAATGCAATGTCCAGAATGCCTCGCAAGCAGGACGAACCCATATTCAAGGGGCTTAGCCCGTTTTTGATCTATTATCCGATAGCAATGACTACTGTTGCGCTGCTTGTGTTCAGCTGGTTTTATTTCATAAAGGACAGCCTGCTGCAGGCGCAGACAGCTACGTTCTTGACAATAAGCATGTTTGAGCTGTATCAGGCACTGGCTTCAAGGTCAACAATTTATCCTGCATTAAGGGTTGGAATTTTCAAGAACAAGTTCTTGATTTTAGCTGTCTTGAGCTCGTTTGCAGTCATTGCGGCATCAATATTCATCCCCTCCTTCGGAAAGTTTTTGGACATGGTTCCAATAGGCATTGCTGAATTCCTTGTGATTGCTGCGATATCAAGCATTGGGGCGGTTATCATTGAGATTTGCAAGTATTACAATACAAGAAATGAGCCAATCGCCCAGTAATACTATAAATTTAAAAATAAAAATGCTATTCTTAATTCTATGGATAATTTAAGGCAGATTTGCGCGGAAATATTGAATGAAATCAAAGAAAGCGGGGTAAAAACGCAGCTGGAACTGAACCAAATAAAATTGAGAATCCTGAATAAGCACAAGCGTAATGGAGAAATGAGGCATGTGCCAAAAAACGCGGACATTTACTTTGCGGCCCCAGAAGAAGAGCGAAAAAGATTCAAGGAGCTGCTTTCGCTAAAGCCAGTGAGAACAATAAGCGGGGTTGCGCCTATTGCGATGATGTCGGAGCCATACCCCTGCCCCCATACAATGAAAGGCATCGGCCCCTGCTCTTACTGCCCTGGCGGGCCGGGCTCTGCCTTTGGGAATGTCCCTCAAAGCTACACAGGAAAAGAGCCTTCAACAAGAAGGGCTATAAGAAATAGTTATGACCCTTACCTTATTTTGTTCAACAGGCTTGAGCATTACATTGCGATGGGCAGAATACCGGACAAAGCCGAGATAATAATACAAGGAGGCACATTCACATTTTTTCCAAGAGATTACCAGAAATATTTTGTAAAGTATGCCCTAAAGGCGATGAATGACTTCTCACACTTATTTTTTGACGAAAGTGGCTCTTTGGACATCGTAAAGTTCAAGAAATTCTTTGAACTGCCTAGGAAGGGCAGCGAGGATGAAAATAGAATAAAAAAAACCCAGCAGAAGCTGTTGCATATTAAAAATTTGGATTTAAATGACAATGGAAATAAGAAAAAAATTGAGAGATTGTTTTTTGAAGATGAGAATTTTTTTAATGGAAGGTTCAGCAATGGGCGGTTGGGCAATGCATCGGGGGATAAAGAAAACACTAACGGAAGCATTATTGAATCAGCACAAACAATATCTCTAGATAAAATTGAAAATAAAAACAATGGAAAAAACAATTCAAATATTCTGGCAATAAAAAACCTCCATTCAAAAATGCAGAATGAGGACAATAAAAGATTTACACTAAAACAAATCCAAAAAGAAAATGAAACATCCGTCATAAGATGCGTAGGCCTGACAATAGAGACAAAAAGCGACTTCGGAAAGCTCTATCACGGCAATCTGATGCTGGAGCTTGGCTGCACAAGGGTTGAGATTGGGATACAGAGCATTTACGATGAAGTGCTTAAAGCAACAAACAGGGGCAATTCAGCCGCTGACAACATTGAGTCAATAAGGGTTTTGAAGGATTTGGGCTTCAAGATAAACTGTCATTACATGCCCGGGCTCCCACATACAACAAAGGAAATGGATTTAACCGGGTTGAAATCGTTGTTCGAGAATCCTGATTACATGCCAGACATGCTGAAAATCTATCCGTGCATGGTGATGGAAGGCACAGGGCTTTATGACGACTGGAAAGCAGGCAAATTCAATCCGTTGACGACAAGAGAAGCTGCGGAGATAATTGCGGAAGCAAAAAGATTTGTGCCGAAATGGTGCAGGATAATGAGGGTGCAGAGGGATATTCCCACATTTGCAACAGCCTCGGGAGTTGACAGGACTAACCTAAGGCAGTATGTTGAGAAGGTATGCAGTGAGAGGGCCATTAAGTGCAGGTGCATAAGGTGCCGTGAGGTGGGATTTCACTTAAAGAACAATAAAAAAATCAATCTCAATAATATTCAAATAACAATAAAGGATTATGGAGCATCAATTGGAAAAGAGTTTTTCATAGCCGCCGAAGATGTAGGGGAGGATGTACTGTTCGGGTTTGCCAGGATGAGATTCCCATCCAGGTTTTTAAGGCCGGAGATAACTGAAAATTCAGCATTGATAAGGGAAATTCATGTATTTTCAGCGGCTACGCAGATTGGCAAAAAAAGTGAAGACAGCTTTCAGCACCGCGGCTTGGGAAAGAATCTTTTGGCAAAAGCAGAAGATATTGCAAAGCAGAATGGCAAGGACAAGATTGTTGTCATTTCAGGAATAGGCGCAAGAGAATACTTCAAAAAATTCGGGTATGGGCTGGAAGGCCCGTATATGGTCAAATATTTAAAGATATGAATTTAGAATAATATGCTAAACAATCCCAAAACTGGATACATCATTCTAAACATACTGGTGTTATCTGTAATAATTTACATAATTACAACCGTATTCATAGATATGCCTAAAGATTTCGATGTTTCAAAGCTGATATCGAGAAACATATTCTTTTCCGCCGCCATACTGGCGCTTATCTTGGCAAGCATGCACAGCATTAAGCTTCTTTTTCTGGGGCGGAATTAGGAAGACTGCCTTGAGCAAGAGCCATTAAGATACGGGCTCAATCAACAGATGTTTAATAAAATTAATTTTTGATAAAGTTTAAATCGTGTCCAGATGGTGAAGAAGCTATAGGTTATAAAGTCTATCCACATCCTTTTGTCCGATAAATTCTTCGGCTGATAACTCACGAAGTCTTAGAAGTTGTTCCTGAAGATGCTCTGGATTCTGATAAAGTTTAAAGGTTTCTACAATACGTTCATATAATTTAGGTGGTATTACTACACCACTTTGTCCGCTTGGCAATTCGACTTTTAGAACTGCAGAATATTTTTTGACATGTCTTAAAACATCATTTAAAGTTTTAAGATGCGAAAGAGGCAAATCCAAAGCTTCCGTTTTTTTTCTTTGTACCTTGGTATATTTTGCTGACAGTACTTCATCAGATAATTCAGTCACTTTAATTTCTCCTGCCATAAAATCGGTCCTCCACTTATAGTTTATTTCCAGTATTTAAATACTTTTGCCGTATAAGCGTACAAAGTTAAGTTCATGACAAAGATTTAAATTAACCTAAATGATTCTTTGCCTATGGAAGAGCAAATTCAAAAATCACAGGAAATTGAATTCAAGCCAAGATTCATTGAAAGGTATTCAAAGCTAACTGATTGGGAAGCTTTTAGTCAATGTTCTTTGACATTTTTAAAACGCTCAATACGGGTGAACACATTAAAAATGACAATAAACGAATTAAAA
>CAZFEZ010000023.1:9479-9724 GCA_964518225.1 uncultured Methanosarcinales archaeon
AAGGAGAGATGTGGGCAACCTGATTGAGCATTCCCTTGGCTATTTTTATCTTCAAGAAGCTGCATCCATGATTCCTCCGCTTGTGCTTGATCCTCAATCAAACGAGATTGTTCTGGACATCGCAGCATCTCCCGGAAGCAAGACAACACAGATAGCGCAGTACATGCAAAACAAAGGCATCCTCATAGCCAATGACTATACAATTGAAAGGATGAAGCCTTTGTCAATAAACTTGCAGAGATGCG
>CAZFEZ010000024.1:0-9579 GCA_964518225.1 uncultured Methanosarcinales archaeon
TTGAAGGTCCTGACTAAGATGGCCAGTGTAGTTGTCACACTTAGAATAATGCCCCGGAGTCCTAGCATAGATCTTTCTAAAGTCGAGGCGAACGCAAAGAGGGAAATCATAGATTTCTGCTCATCAAAGGAGTTCAAAATACAAGTTGAGCCCGTGGCATTCGGATTAAAAGCCTTAAACATACTTTTTGTAATGGATGAAAACAAAGGAGGCACTGAAAAATTGGAGAATAGGATAATCCAGATTGACGGAGTAGAGTCTGTTGAAGTTACTGATGTCAGAAGGGCGATTGGCTAGGTATTTTATCTCAGTATTTTAATCAATTCTTTAAACGGAATGCCGCTCCTTATGCCGTGT
The DNA here is from genome assembly GCA_964518225.1 of uncultured Methanosarcinales archaeon. Taxonomy (GTDB): domain Archaea; phylum Nanobdellota; class Nanobdellia; order Woesearchaeales; family GW2011-AR4. The sequence continues at coordinate 358 of CAZFEZ010000024.1, forward strand.
CCGCTGAAATGCGTTTCGCTTGCCTTACAGCCAGATATTTTTATTTTATCGATTATGGAATCCTTTTTTTGCATATTCCTTATTTTGTTTTTTTCGCAAATATCGTGCAAATCGTAAAATCCAACGGAATTTATTTCTGATTCATCTTTAATAATTTTTAAAAATTTAATCAATTCTTTGTTTTTACTGAAGATTTTGTCTCTTAATGCATTTATGCAAATTTCATTGGCTAAATTTTTGTCCCATAGATCCCCTGCCCACATCGGGCCTGCGCCATTAAAAAAGCGATGCCGGCTTAAAACATCATCAACCTTGCTTTTGCCCTTTTCAGACCTAAGAAAAACCCTCATGTAATGCTCTTTGGAATACGAGAATATCGGGACAAGGGCCTTGCCATACTGGGCAGCTACCAATTGGACTTTCCTAATTAAAATCCTCAATCCAGTCTCATGCATTATGGCGTCTTTTTTAGGCAGAGCCCAGTATTTTCTTACGCAGGCATTTGGATAAGTGCCGCAAAGCGCGGAAGTGTCTGTGGCAGTTACAGCCAAAATCCCGCCTCTTGAAATTCTTTTGCACGCAGCATCAAGAAAAGGATTTGGAGTGCCAAAAGGGTCAATATCAATATAGTCAAAGCCAGTTGAGTTCAGCAAGAACAGGTTTGCATCCTCATTTTTTATTGATACTCTTTTATTATCATATCGGAGATTGTTTAATGCCAAATTTTGTTTAATCAATACTATTGAATTTTTATCATAGTCATTAATGCAAATACTTTTTATTTTGTTTTTGTCCAGCTCTTTCAAAAATCTGATGCTTCTGACTCCGGTTGCTGCCAACGGGTCTGCAATCTGCAGCCTGTCTTTGTTTATGGAATTCAGGAGCAATACACTAATGTCTCTATTAATGTCCATTGCCGGGTTATAGAAAACTCCCATAGCTTTTGATATCTTTTCCGCTTTTGGCATTCTTAATTTGATTGAGCATTCCCCGATAATCTTGTGCATGCCAATAAAAAATCGCGGTATCAATAAAAAGCTTCTTGTTACACAACGTTTAAGAATATGGCAGCTTTACTTTCCACGATATGCTTAGGCAATTAATCATCACCGTTATGGGAAATGTGGATGCCGGGAAAACACAGCTGCTTGACACAATTAGAAGCACCGCTATTGTCGAGTCCGAGCCTGGCAAAATAACCCAGAGCATAGGCTGCTCTATAATTAACGTAAATACCATTAAAAAAATTTCAGGCAGTCTGCTTCAAAAAAACAAGCTTGAGATAAAGATACCGGGCTTTGTCATAATCGACACTCCGGGCCATGCCGCATTCACGAACCTGAGAAAAAGGGGCGGCAACCTTGCAGATATAGCTGTTCTGGTTATAGACATTCACGAGGGAATAAAGCCCCAGACTGTTGAATGCATAGATATCCTAAAGCAGTATAAGACGCCTTTTGTCGTTGCCTTGAACAAAATCGATCTGCTGCAGGGCTGGAAATCAAACCCTCACGGCAATTTGCTTGAAAATATACAAAAACAGAATGAAAATTCAATGCTGCTTCTTGAGAAAAAGCTTTACGAGATTGTGGGCAAATTAAGTGAGCTTGGCTTCAATTCAGAAAGGTTTGACAGGGTGGAGGACTACACAAAGCAGATTGCCTTGATTCCTACATCAGCAAAAACTGGAGAGGGATTGCCTGAATTGCTCATGGTAATGACGGGCTTGTCGCAGAAATTTCTTGAGGAAAGCCTGAAGATTGATATCAAAGGCCGCGCAAAAGGGACTGTTTTGGAGGTTAAGGAGGAAATGGGACTTGGCACAACCATTGACGTAATAATTTATGACGGCTCTTTGAAGCAGAACGACATAATTGTCATTGGCTCCGTGGCAGAGCCGATAGTAACCAAAGTCAAGGCATTGTTCGAGCCAAAGCCTTTGGCAGATATGCGCGATAAAAAGGCAAAGTTTGAATCCGTAAAGGAGGTCAAGGCGGCGACAGGAGTCAAGATATCCGCTCCGGAGCTTGATGAAGTTGTGGCAGGCATGCCGTTAAGAAGCTGCGGGGCTGATGAAGTTCAAAAAGCAAAGGAAGAGCTCAAAAAAGAGATCGGGGAAGTCATAATGGAAACAGACAAGCAGGGAATTGTCATCAAGGCAGATTCCCTGGGAAGCCTGGAAGCCCTGATAAAAATACTACGGGAAAAAAACATAGAGATAAAGAATGCAAGCATAGGCAACATATCAAAAAAAGACATTTCCGATGCTGAAATAAACCGTGAAAAAGACCCCCTGCTGAGCGTGGTTCTTGGATTCAACGTCGAATTAATGCAGGAAGTTGCTCATAGGAATGTGAAGGTTTTGTCTAATAATGTCATCTACAAGCTAATTGAGGATTTTGAGAAATGGCGGCAGGATGAAAGAAAAAGGATCGAGGGCAAGGACATGGAATTTTTGTTCAGCCCATGCAAAATCAGGCTGCTTAAAGGCTACGTTTTCAGGCAAAACAACCCTGCTGTTGCCGGAGTTGAGGTATTGGCGGGAACACTGAAGGTTGGAGTGCCGCTGATGAAAGATGGGATAACAATAACAGAGGCAAAAAGCATGCAGGAGGAGCAGGAGAGCATAGAAAAGGCCGAGAAGGGCAAAAGGATTGCTGTTTCATTCCCGAACGTGACAATAGGGAGGCAGATTCATGAGGATGACCTTCTTTATTCCGCAATCCCGGAAGAGCATTTCAGGAAGTTCAAGGAGTACAAAAAGAACCTGACACAGGATGAAATAAACATTCTGAAGGAAATAGCCGAGATGATGAGAAAACAGAACCCAATGTGGGGGGTTTGATAATCCAATAGCGGAAAAACCCATTAATAAAATCCAAACTCAAAAATAAAGAAAAATCAATAAAGGAAAATTTAATAATAAAAATAAGCAAATAATAAAAAACTGCAGATGCCGGAATTAAAAATTCTCAACAGCAAGGAAATCAAGGAAATTCTAAAATTGATAGAGAAGCAATGGGGAGCCAGGCTGAAATTAGATTACGGCTTTTTGAAAAATCCGAAAAACAGGATTTTTGTCATCAGCAAGGGCATCGCAAGAATCGACACCTCTAAGTTGAGGCTGAACTCCGCAGGCATGTACTTCTGCGAGCTCGATTCTAAAGGAATAAGGCTGAGCATAGAGGGAAGCCAGATTATTGGGCCAAAGGCAGCTAAAAATGTTGTTGAATTAAACGAAGAGGAGACAAAGAAATGGTTCAAAGGCGAGGATTTGGAGAAAGAATGCAAAGACTGCAGCGGATTTGTCATAATAAAATATAAAAATGATTTTATTGGAGCCGGGAAATACACAAATGGGAAGATTCTAAATTACGTCGGGAAGACGAGAAGGGTTAATGTTATCTGAGTTTAGTTGCAATAAATGCAAAATTATCTTGGCCAACACCATCTAAATCTTTTAAGTCTAATATGCCTGAATTAACCTGCCGGCTATTTTCCATCTTTAGCATCTGCTTCATTCGTTCAGTATGCTTAGGGAATCCAGCGTATTTTTCTATACTAAATAATGCTTGGCCTCCTGTTTTGAGCAATCGCAATGATTCAACATACAATCTCTCAATTTGCTGATAATCCTTATGGCTCAGTAAAAGACCGGCGATAAAATCAAAATCGCCATTTGCTTGGGATTTCAAATATTCTAAAGGGGGTGATGTAACTAGCCTGTTTCTGTCCACCACCCCAGAATCAACGAGCATTTCCCCCAATTCATTATCTTGTTCAACGCCTGTAACGTTACTGGAAAATTTTCTCAAAGCTGAATAACTGCTGCCGTAGCCTACTCCAATATCTAGTACATTTCCTCTCAAACTCCTTTCCTCTATTAGCCTTTCTTCAAGAAGTTTATTGAGTAGTCCTTCTACATCAGATAATCTAGCATCTAGTGCATGCTTATAGTAAAACTGCGTATTCACTTGAATCTCCTTGTGCCACTTTGCTATCTTCAACCTCTATTTTAAACACTATCCTGATTATGCGAAATGAATGTCTTATCTAAATTCCGTAAACCGCCGCAACAGCCAGTTTAACAGGGTATGGTACAATCTTTAATGCCTCTATCTTAGCCTTCTGGAATTCACCCTCATGTGCCTGTTTTTTATCCATTTCTGCGTTCCTATCCATTTGGTGTGTCCTAACCTGCAAATCATAATGGGAATCTCCCATTTTAAGTTTTAAATCATAAGACCTATAACCACTTTCTCTCGCAGTTCCAATGTTGTTATTTGAGTGTGTTATCTCTATTGTTGGAATCTCGTTAAAAGACTTTACTAAACTCATCACATTCTGTTCAGTCGGAACAATAATTCTTAACCCGTTCCTATCCTGGTATAGCCTAGGTTTATTATTATCATCATCTTTGTTAATTCTTATATCGTACAAAGTTAATAAAACCTTAAGAAATTCGCTATAGCTTTCTTTTACTCTGGTTCTTATAGCTGCATAAGGGAGAGGCATGATTCTTTCGCCGTTAGGCTTTTTTCTGTCAATTTCTTGTCTTAAAACTTTCCTTAAATCTGACCCGCTTATAAGATGGCTTATGTCAAAATTTTCTCTTGCTATCCAATTAAAGATTTTGTAAACTTTGGGGTAATTTATGTAACTGCCGGTTTTTAATGACTTAAACATCTTATATAATCCATCAATAATCTCATGCTCAGCAGTATCATGCCTTTTCTGCTTGCTTTGAATGTTCTTATGAATTCTGTCAGCGGTATTACCAATTACCGTCTTAACTCTACTTTCCAGTTCCTCGTCAGTTGCACGGTCACTGAATACATATAAAGATCCAGCTCTTCTTAGTACAACATCTTTGCAATCCTGCCCGCACTCTAGAACACCATTACTGTAAATAGTTGGCAAATTGGAGTAGAATGTGTTCTCGGGCCTGAAAAATATTTTTTCCAGAGGTATTTGCATTTCAAACAATCCCTTAGCAATCGGCACAGCTGGCTCATCAAATTTCCTCGACTTTCTTTTGTCCCCTCTCTCTTTCGCGCAATAAGCCCAGACATCCTGGTACTTCTTGGAGTAAATCTTATTTTTGTCCTGAGGCGCTATTCGAAGCTTTCGCAATTCCCCCAAGGTTATAGTAATAAGATTTAATAGATTATTTTCACCGTAAACTACTTCTTCAGCAAGAATTTCCCGTAACTTCCTGACACGCTCACTGTTCTTAAGTCTGGCAATACGTCCCTCAAGCCTATCGTGCGACATCTTATCAAGTGTTGCCGGCGGATTTCTTCTAAAAAATGTACCGAAAGTATCAATAAAAATCCCTTCATTGCGATAGCTGCCGCTGCCAAACGCTCTTTCGTAATCCTCCAGAGTGAAATTTTTTTTCATAGGATCAAAGAATTAGGCTGGTTCGTTAAAACATAAAAAATGGCTTTTCAAACAGAACATTAATAGTTTTTTGGCCCCATCTTGTCATCGGTTTAACATCCTTCATTAATCTGTTCATTTCATAAAAAAATGAGTATTCATCTTCAAGTACTGTCTGAGAAGCCTTTTTGTCTTTATAGTGCCTCAAATTCTTTTCGAGTTCGCGAACCAAACCCTCATAAAGGAAGTTTGAACCATTCAAAAGTCTACGATTGGGAAGTCCCAAATCTTGTAAGTCTTTTATTACTTTTTTACCTTCCGTCAAAATGATTCTGTGCTTCCTGAACTGACTCAAAACATTTTCAAGTTTTGGACCCATATTTGTGGCCCTATCCCTCGCATCAGAATATTTACCTAAACCAGGATATTCATAATCCTCCCCTATCGGATCAGGCTTAAAGTGAACATTGGAAGACCTGTAGGCACTGGCTTCTTTGACTATGGCGCCCATCATCCTTTCTATATACCTTTTATAAAGAGTTTTTTCTACGCGTAAGACTAATTCAGGCTGCCAATCAAGTATAAAACTAGGATTCACAGTCTCAAGATTCTCGGGATTGGATAGGAGGGATTGCATTCCATCATAAATATGCCTTACTCTCGATTCTATATCTCCGCTTTGTAGTACATCTCCAGACCTCATTTTATTTTTTGTTGTATCAATGAAATGATTATTTGTGTGCAGTATATACTTTTTTTCTTCGGGTTGAAGGTAATCATGATTTCCTGAGCTTATAATATCCGGTACCCTTTTCCATCTCTCAATAAGACGTTCGTAAAATCTGTTAACTGTTCTCTGAGCAATGGAGAAACCACCATATTGCTCCTCAAGCTTGTCACTAATATCCTTTCCATTGACTTCCAGTTTTCCAAGAATATTCTTTCTGCCTTGCTTTTCAAAATAAGAACTAACATGGCCAAACATCAGGCCTTCTATATTCGTTCTCAAGTCAAGCATTCTTGAAAATTGAGGCCTTACTTCTTCCCCCAGTAAATGCTGAAATGCATCTATTATAACATAAGCGGCAGGAATAAAATAATTTGGCCGGTTTGTCAGTTTTTTTGATATGTCCTCAGGAACGTCATGGCTCGGTTCCATTGCGACTTCCCTTGGTTTTAGAACAAAACCGCTTTCATCGCGCCTAACATTTGCATTACTGGAGCTATCGTTGTAATGTAAAGCTGAAGGTTTGCTAGAATAATCTCTCTCCCCAAAAGCAGTTGCATACATCAATAAGTGACCCCTGCTAACAACATCATCGCTATACCCAGTTTGCACCTCTAATTCCTTTCTTGAGGCAAACTGACGATTACTAATCCTTTCTGTTACAGGATCATTTATTTCTTGTTTTGCTAATGATGGCATCCAGTGCATTCTTATTTTCCAACCTCACAGTCTTCTATTTATCTCTCTCTTTTTCTTCCCAGAACCTAGTTAGCCCCCCAACCAGAAGCCTATGATACCTTTCTCCTTTAAAAATTTATCTGTTTTTACAGCTTTGCACTAAAAGTCCCTAAAAAGTGCCTCTTGCACAATAAGTGGGTTTTCTGCACAAAAAGTCTTAATCCTGCACAATAAGTCCAAGTTTTTGGTTACTTATTGTGCAAAGCTTGTTTTTACGTCTTTAAGTTATGTATAAACTATATAAAAAAGTTTTCTTTTCTAGTATTAAGACTTATTCTTCATTATTTTCAATAATAACGCTTATTTTATCATTTTTTTCCTTTAAGAAGTCAATTAATTTCCTATTCAATTCAAAAGCAGCCTTGTTTGATTTTATAGCAAAAGTTCTTCCAGAGACGAAATCCGTTTTTCTGATAACGAATTCCTTAGAATCACTGAAGCCTGAGTTAACCTCAGCATACACCATTTCTTTTATTTTTTCGCAGTTTCTATTTGGCATTGCCTCTATCGTTATTGTTATTTTTTTATTGTTGGACTTTTTAATGAAATCTTTCAGCTTATCCAGCTCAAAATCAGCTTTAACTCCAACAATGCAATCTCCCTTTTGCGTTAATTCTTCATCTTTTGTGAATTCCAATGTCGTTTTATGGGTTCCAAGAATATTCGGATGTCCGTATGCCATAAATTTGTAAATCATTTCATTAATTTTATATTTCAATGACCCTTTGTTCAATGCCTTTATCCGATGCGAATTTGGTCTGTTAGTCAATTATAAATGTTTCTTTCCCAAGGCATTAGCTATGGCAAAAATTAAACCTAAAAATTATGTCAACAGGCTCTGTAGATAATCTTTTTTAAGCTTAAACCCGTTCTTCTTCGTAAGTTTCCCTATACCATTGACAAAATTGCTTCCGTACTGGGCAGCCTGCTTCCTGCGCCATGCAAACTCTTTCTTTAACCCTATTAATTCTGCAGCTTCCCTTATTATTATCTTCTTGTTGTCCTTGTCGAGCTTAAACATCGGATGTATGTTCATTGCTACTTTTATCAAATCTTTGTCAAGAAACGGCGTTCTTAACTCAAGTCCAAGGCTTTTGGCAATTGTAAAATCCCTTACTAAGTCTCTTTTCCACATGTTTTTCAGGCCGTTCCAGCATTCTGCATGCAATGCCTCGAAATTGTTTTTTTGCAAAGCTTCCTCATGCCTTTGGTATCCTGCAAATATCTCCTCGCTTCCAAGGCCCCCAAAAATTATATTGTTTCCGTCAGCCAAAGCCAGTTTTCCCGCGGAATACAAAACAGAGCCTACACTTGCTTTTACAATATCTGCGTCGTTAAGCAATCTGACGACATTTTTCAAGGTAATTTCAAACTCGCCCAAGCTTAAGATTTTATATTTGAGGTTAAATTCATATTCCTTCGCGGCTTTCTGGGCCCATGCAATATCATCAGAGCTTTCAATCCCCACAGTGTAGCAGGTAAAATTGCACTTGAGCTGTCTGCACACAAAAGCTATCAAAGAGCTGTCAACTCCTCCTGAAAACAGGATGCCGAATTTTGGCGCAATTCTCTTTTTAACAGCATTAACTACTGCTTCAGCAAGCTCCCTTTTGGCTCTCTGGTTGTTGGTTTCAAGATTGTCGAAGCTGTTCTGCATCCCATTCACAAACTTTACCCATAGCTCTTCGGGAATAAGCTTTCCTTCCTTTACAATGCCTAAAACCTGAGTCATACACTATCGGAGTTGCTTAATTTTTAAAAAGGTTTAGATTAGAAACCCTTAAATAACTAGGCAATTCTTTTACAAATATAATGCCTAGAGACATAAACAAGGACGAGCAGATAGGATTTCACAAGGGAGCATTGACAACTCTTGCCAAGGAAAGGGAGGAAATGCTGAAGATACTCTCAATTGTTGAGCAGCTCATGCAGATGCACGTCAAAAACCTACAGGGTTTGGGAGTAGACCTTCAGAAAGAATCCCAGCAGGCAAAAAAATCAAAACCAATTGAGGATTCTTTAAGGTAATTTTTCACCCGCATAAAAAATACAAAAACATAATTTATTAAATATTAGCAAGTTCGCATAAAAATATGAAGCATACCCTTAAGGCCACTATACTTCTGGTATTCTTTTTTTTCATGGCGCAGTTTGTCGGGTTGCTGATAATCAACCAGTACATAGACCATAAAAAGACCATTGAATCAAAGGAAATTGTGTTTAAGCCTCTGCCTTATGGCTTTGACAGGCCCGAAATAAAAAATCAGTCCGCATCTTTCGTTTATATCACCATCGCAGTCCTTACAGGGACTTTTTTGGTCCTGATGCTTGTAAAATTTGAAAAGCAATTTGTTTGGAAATATGTATTTTTCGCA
>CAZFEZ010000025.1:0-1027 GCA_964518225.1 uncultured Methanosarcinales archaeon
TCCCATGTTTGATTTGTCTTCGTATCCAAACAGAGAACGCACAATGTGCGTTTTTTCCACATTGTTTTTGTTCTTTAGGTCATAAAGCAGTAGGGACTTATTTAAATAATGAAAATCCCAAAGCGGTGAAAGAGATAATTATTGCAATTATTGAGATAAAAAATGCCAATTCATTATACTTTATAGCTTCTAATTTTCTTAATTCCTGTAATCCTTTAGTCGTTAAAACATACGAATCGCCAGATTTTCCCCAATAACTTTGTGCTGATAAAGTTTTTTGCATTCCTTCTCCAAACATCTCTATTACTTCCTTATTGGATAATCTTTGCCTCTCCCTCTTAGAGAGATAATGAAGTGATTTATAGAGTCCTTTATCGGTTTGATTCATATTCGATGCACCTCAATACTTCCTTATTTATTCAAACTTATAAATTATTTCTTTTTCCAGAAAAATCCAGCCTTTGCTTTAAATCTTTCTACTTTGTTTTCAGCTACTAACTCCATTAAGATCCTATAAAGTGCATGCCAGTTGATTACCCTTTTGCTTCGACTTTCTAATTCTTGAAGTATTTCCCGTGTTGACATTATCTCGTCTTTTTTGAGAATTGAAAGTATAGCAGCATCATATTTACTCATGATACAAATGTTTATATTAAACCTTTTTATTCACATATACAAACGTTTATACCACAAGTTTTAAAAAAGGCTTAAAGAATAATCATTGGATGCTTGCAAAAGACACTGAAAATCCCAAAAAGAAGCATTATTTATCCTTTATATTTGGAATATTATTGATACTACTTTCCCTGGCCTTCTTAAGCAAGCCAACAGCACTAACTTAAAAGAATTACCAATGAATATTTGCAAGAAAGTCAGAATATGGATGTTATTCTTTTTTCTTATTATGATTCTTTACGGGTGTGCAAATCGTTCCGTACAAGAATCCAATGATATTAATAAAAATCAGGTTTCACAAAATTCTGATAAATTTTACAAAAATGAGAAATATGGATATTCAATAAAAATT
>CAZFEZ010000025.1:1037-9550 GCA_964518225.1 uncultured Methanosarcinales archaeon
AACGAATTTTGCATTTGCCCACTGTTCGGAATTCTCAATAATATCAAACTTAAGAGATGGTTCTGAATCAATAGGAAGTATAATGAGTGAGAAAAAAAAGATTATTAACCAATTGAATGTTTATATTGTTGAATTATATGTGAAACAACGTAATTCAAAAATGAAGATGGCTTTTTTCTGGAAGAATTCTGGTTTGTTTGAATTGGCATTTACTACAACTACAAAAAGTCAAGACTTCTATGAAAAGTATTTGAATGAATTTAATGATGTTCTAAACACATTTTCCTTAGAAAATAGTACCGCAAATGTATCCGTGATGAATATTATTCCTAAACCAAATGATAAAATATGCGGTTCAGATTTTGAATGCATCAAAAAACAACTTACAGATTGCGCACCAGTGATTGCAACTATTAATTCTGATGATTACACATTTGGCCATGTAGTAGGTATATTGCAAATAACTGGAAAAGAAAAAGACTTACAGCACCAAATATATGGATGTGGTGCAAATTATGTAACTAACCGATCCACATTTCATTCTAAAAAATTAAAAGGACACCTTATAATTGAGAATGCTGGGTCGTATGACAAACTGATTAATCTTGTTCTATCAATAGAAGGTTATCTGGAAGGAAGTGGTCAAATAATAAAGGATTAAAAATTTTTAGTAATGATATTCAAACTTTTGTAAAAGAGTAAAAATAATACATTTAGGGATCGTATCAATTTCTTCTTCTTTTTCAGTGAGTTCAACATTAAAGCGCGCCTTACTCGGGACTTTGACGTTCTTTTTCTTCACTGCTCCCCTTTCCAAAATACTTAGCATACGCCTCCTTGAAAGTCCTAGCAGATACGTTCATTTCATTTTTTATGTTGACTTGAGTGTTGTTTTGCTGCGTATCGATTATTGCCGTGTCTTTTGGCAGTAAACCAATAATCTGCATCCGGTGAACGAGTTCCTTGTCCTCTTCCCTTAATTCCCTTATGGCCGTCAGCTTGTCCCTGTCAGAAGACGTCTCGCCGGATAGAATCAGCCATGCCTTCCTCACCCTCATGGACATGTGCGCGTTAAGCATACCCACCAGCATTTTGGACTTTTCTTTATTTATGTCCTTTTCAAATTCTTCCTTTTTAGATCTCAAATACCTTGATATGGTCCTCACACTCTTGCCTATCTTCTTAGCAATTTCTTCCTGTTTCAGGCCCATCAACGTTCCTTCTAGTACGACATTTTTATTGTATTCTACGATTGCGTGGACTCCCATTTAGGACACTTTTGGACACTTTCGGAGTGTTTCGGATAATATGTTTATGTTCAAAAAGCGGAACTTTTAGGAACTATTTTATTTCTGATTATTAACTTTTTCATAAAGTCTTAATGATAGATGATACTTCTAAGCCTTAATTACTATTATCATTAACAGTTGTTAATAATAGTAAATCATGAATATATATGATATAAGCATTAATAACATTTAAAGGAAAAGTTAAGAGAAGTTTACTCATAAAGATAGTACTATTAACAACACTTAATAGAAAAATTAATAGTATGTTGTCTTGATTTTGACACTCAACTTTACCATTAAATACTTCAAGACTTAATATTCCCATTTAACTTCACCAGCTTGTTACCTTCAACAATTTTACAATCTGTTCTATCTTTTACAAATTCATTTACAATATTTTTTATTTCTGTAATATCCTTACCAAACTCCTGCATTAAATCATAGAACCTAACAGTACCTTTGGTATTAAGCAATTCTTGTATTTTATTATGCTGGTCTTTGATTAATAAAGATTCATTAAAAGTTATTATGGAGGGTAATCTTTTATTTATATCGCCTTTGGTAAAGTGAAAGCCATATTCTTTGCCTAATTTTCCCATTAAATTGATAGCCCAAGGTCTTGAAATATTAAACAAACTTTCAACTTGCTTTACATTTAACCTTCCTTTTTTTGTTACTTCATCCATCAGACGCTCTGATTTATTACTCATCTTTTGCCTAACAAGAGTCCTTATAATAGTTTCTATACTATCTAATCTTTCAACTATATCCTTTATAGTACATTTTTCTTCATTCATCTTTGCCACCCAATTTATTCCGTATTAAAGTACTAAGGTCTACGCCAAGTTGCTGTGCTTCATTGTTAAGCCTATTAAATTTGTCTTCTTCTAATCTGAAGGCCAGAAATTTGGTTTTCTTCTGAATCTGATTAAGTCTTTTCTCAAAATTTGAATGATAGTATTTTTTCTGCATAGTTACCACTATGTTAAACATAGATTTATATTTGAGAATTAGCTACCCTTTATTGTTAAGGTGGGATGCTAATTCCGCATTTAGTTCTTTTTCAGCCTCTTCACATAAAGAGGCTATTTTTGATAATAAAATTTCATATACTTTTGATTCTTTCATTTTCAATCAGTTTTAGAGCGGCCAACCGCAAGAATCCACTTATGGTTCTTTGCTCTTTTTTGCAATATTCCTTAATTATTTTTACTTCCTTTTCAGGTAATGATATTGAAATCCTCATGTATAGGAAAGTATAGAAAATTATATAAATAAACTCCTGTAACAAACTTGTTACATGGAAAAGCAGGCGTTTTTGACCAAATTCAGAATTTTATCTGATTATGAATATGAATACCTTTTTTCAAATAGAAATAAGACATGGGTAAGGGAACATTCCAATCCCAGGAAACTCAAGTCCGTAACCAATAAAAAAATAGGATATTTAAATTATCAAGTAATTAAAAGAGTAATCAGGGATTTGCTAATCTTAATGGATAAAAATAAGGACAGCCCTAAACTATTCTCTGATTTTGTAAAAATTCTTGTCGCTGAAACATTTAATTATACGCTACTGGCGGAAAATATGGAGTCCCATCTTAAAAAAGAGGTGGAAGTTAAAAATATATTACAGGATATAAAAACTCCTGAATTGTTAGCCCCTCACTACAAACCAGAGTATCCTGCTGCACTCTTTGAAATGATCCAAAAAGATGAATCATTCATTAATTCAAAAAATAGGAGAAAGAGACATCTTAAGTTCATCTTCAATTATATTAAGAATATAGGTAGATACGGATTAGATAACAGAATAATACCTTGGGCAAAATCATATCCAAGAGAATACTCGTCTTTTATCAAGCAGCTTAAATCACGAAGAATTTTATCTGATAAGTATCTGACTAAATATGGTGTAATTTTCATAAGGTTTTATATGGCTAAATACCCAGATATTGAGGCGCCTAAGTATTGGGCATTGTCAATTAATCACAAAACTAAGAGATTTAAAAAAACAAAGACAATTGCAGTCTGATAATTAAACTTTGGAGTGAACCCATTTTGACACCTCACTCGTTTTTTGTATGTTTGGTGTCTCTTAACTATTTGTCTCATTTTAGGGGTTCACTCCAGTTCACTCCACTTTCACTCTCAATTCTTTCATCTGTTTCTGCATTTTATAAACAACCTTAAACAATTTTTGAATTTCCGGGATTCTCATAAAATTATTAAGCGCCATTGCATACTTCTTATTATCCTGCATATATTGCTTAATGCCCTCTAATTCTTTATTTAGCTTTTGATAATCAAATTCTCTCTTGCTTTCCAGTTCTCTTATCTTGTTCCTGTCCAAAGGTCTTTTACAATTCTCGCATATTTCGGCAGTAAAGCCATGCTTTGCATTGCAGAATAAGCATTCTTTGACTTTTGGCTGTAAATCCTTGTATTTTTTGTCTTGAATAATCCCTCTTTTGACCAACTCTATTTTTAACGCTTCTTCCTGATGGCTCATATCGTAAGTTTTAAGCTGTTTTGTAGAAGTCCATCTGGCAGCATGTTGTATCTCCATATCTGAATCTCCCCTTAATCTTCTGAAAGTAACTCCGTTTCGTTTAAGGGAATAGGCAGTTACAGGCTTATCTATTTTGAGGTATTTGCAGGCTGTTTTTAGCTTGTTGTTGATATTCTTTGGCTTAAATTGTTGTCCAAATTCCCTGTCGCTGAGATTAACAAAAAGAAAGCTGTCTTTATTGTTCTTGAAAGGATGTTTTTCTAACCACTTGACTAAATAAGGAAAACTGTCTATACATTGTAAAAATCCCACCCCTTCCTTTCCATGCTCAGAAATCCAGATTTTAGCATAATTATCGTTCAGCTCAATATCCTTGATTTTAGTGTAAAGTATCTCCTGAGGTCTGCCTAAGCTTTCTAATGATAAGGTAAGATAAAACTGCATTCTGGGATCATTATTAAAGAAATTAACTACACTTTCATATTCCTCATAAGCTAGCTTGTCATACCTTCTTTTTTCCTTACTTTTGTCAATCTTAGGGCTTAAATGCCTTATAGGGTAGGGTACAAGAGTATCATCAATCCTGCCTCTTTCGTCTTTTTCAGGAAAAAGAATTTTCCACATGTGTTTAATGTCTATTATGAAGTCAGATTTGCTTTTAGGCGATTTATAGGTAGTATGCATAAAACTTACAACATTGTTAATGCCTTCCCTGTCCAAGTCTTTCAAATTCTTGTTTGCAGCATGGCAAATAAGCTTCATGCTCATTAAAAGCCTGTTGCACCTCACATAGCTTATATCCTTAGCCTCAAATGCCTTAAAGAGTTGCTCAAACCATGCCAAGTTTTCCTTGTTTTTACAGTAATACTTGCCTTTGTACTTGCCATAGTTTCTATTTTCGGGCTTTATCAGAAATAACTCCAAGTTCTGCTTAAAATCTTCGTACTTCTTCTTATTATTGTATATATCATTGTCTGCCATGCTTAACAACCCCTCGTCTATATTTATAAGTTTTTGTTAAACACGCATTCCATTAGAAAAATAGTGCGGAGGACAGGATTCGAACCTGCGTAGGCACTAAGCCAATAGGTCCTAAGCCTATCCCGTTTGGCCACTCCGGCACCTCCGCGCAAAAAAAAGCCGCAGAACAACCGTTGAATCATTCACTTTAAAAATATGACGTTTTGCTTTTCCCATATCACGAGCATTAGTAAGATTTACGATTTTATCACCCAAAAGTATATAAACAAATATCCTATAGTCTGTAACGGGCTTCATGAAAAATAAACGTAATTGTAAAGAGGTAATTGGGGAGAAACATGGTGATTCCCGTGAATTTAGCAAAGAGATATTGGAGAATATCCCTCGGGCTCGATATTGTCGATGAAAAAGGAAAACTGATTTACCTCAACAATTTTCTAAAAAAGAGGGTAGGAAGCGACGCACTTGGAAAAACATGCTGGGAGGTTTTCAAGGATGACATGAAGCAGTGCCCGAAATGTTCTTTGTACGAAGGGATTTAAGCCAGGGTCCACGCAAAGCATTGAAGTAAAGGATGTACTCGGGGGCAGGATAGTTGAGATTTTCCACACCGGAATAGAATACAAGGAAAAAAGGCATTCATCTTTTTCCAGTTAAAGAAAGAGAAGTTTCCCTCGTTGTCAAGGACAATGGCGTAGGCCTTCCAAAAAAGTTTTTATTGAAAGACCTGAGATTGAAGCGCGCTGCTGATGGCAATAAAATCCGTGTCAAATGGCTTCCAATCGTGCCGTAAATAAATAGAATTATCTCCTAGCAAGTTTTTTGTTCCAGGTATAGCCTCTCAGCCTTGCGCTTTTCCCAAATCCGCATGAAGCGCATTTGTGCTTGTTGAGGTTCATTGTCCTTTTGCCGCAGCGCCTGCAGTATATCATATTCTTCTTGCCGGACTTCTCCCCCATTGACGGTGTGCCTTTCATGTTTTCTCCCTTAAAAATCTAGAAAGTCTATTCTGTCGATATTACCGTGATTGTGTCTCCCCTGATAAAAACAACGCCAAGCTTTCTTGTCATTTCTCCGTTGATTCTTTCCTCTACATCCTCAAGAACAACATTTATGTGAATGTCAAATGACTTTAGCTTGCCGATGTACTGCTTGTTGTTCTTCAGCTCAACTATTACTCTTTTGTCTCTCGCTTTGTTTAAAGCATCCAATGGCCTTGCCGGTTCCATAAAGTAAAATCACCCTTAAATCAGATAGCTGGAAGAAAGTGGAATTGTTTATAAAGGTTTTGAAATTTCTTTATTTTTTCTGAGTCACATCTTCAGGAACTTTGTATTCGTGCCATGAGACTTGCTTGTTTTGTATTGTTTCTTTCAGCGTCTTTTCAGCTTTTGACAGCTGGCTTTGGCCGCTTTTAACCTCAACAAAAACAATCTCGCTGATATTCTTTTCATCCATTCCCCTGAAAACTACAAAGTCAATCGGCTTGCCTATGAACCTTGCTTCTGTCGGGTTAAAGGGAAAGTCAGGAAGGTAAGGTGCGATTTGCTCGCTGAACTGGCCGCTTAAGACGGCTCTCGAATGCCTGATTGCATCTTCCCTTATTTCCGGAATTTGTTCCTTTAATTCCTTTTTTGCAATATATCTGCCGATTACATAGCCTATATACAATGTCAAAAAAATCAGTACAGCAATTCCTATGATTTCAAAGAATGCCATGAAATAACCGTTTTACCTAACTGCAATAAATAATTATCTGAAAAGCGCTATAGTGTAGTGCCAAGTGACATATGTCACCACCATTAAAATTCAGTTCCTTTCCTGAATTTTGGTGGTGTACATGAACAAAGAAGGAATCAGAAAAGAATTCTTTAAGTTGAGGATTAAGGGGCATAGCTATTCACAATGCAGAAACATTTTGAGAGCAATGTTTCAAATTTATTATAGCATAAGAACTCTAAAGAGATGGTCTGCCAGATTAAATAAAGGCAACTGGAACTTAAGCGACAGCTCGAGAAAACCACATAAGATTCATTACAAAATTAACAATAATCTCAGGTCTGAGATTATCAGTTTTCGCAAGAAAACTGGTTGGGGAGAAAAGAGATTAGCCTTGCGGTTTAGCCTCTCGCATACATCAATCAATAAAATCCTTAACGAAGGAAGTTTATGCAGTGACAGCAAGAATAAAGGCAAAAGGAAAAAATGGGTTAGATGGCAAAGAGAGCATCCTAACAGCTTATGGCAGATTGACCATACGGATGAGCAAGAGAAATTCAACTGCCATACTCTATCTGTTCTTGATGATTGCTCAAGATACTGCTTGGCCTTGGTTAAGCTGAATAATGTTACAACAGATGTTGTGACTCATGTTTTGGATGGTCTCATCAAGAAACATGGCAAGCCTAAGCAAATTCTAACTGATAATGGAGGGGCTTATGGATTAAACAGCAAGCACAGCAGATTTGATAGATGGTGTAAAAGAAGAAAGATACATCATATTCGGACTAAAGTGCATAGTCCCACAACTAATGGAAAAGTGGAGCGGTTATTCAAAACTATTGATGATGAAATTAAGTTCTGCAATGACGACTTGGAATTATTCAGAATGAGGTACAATCACTTCAGGCCGCACAGCAGTCTTGATAACAAGACTCCTGCTGATGTTTATCATGCGTTTGATAAGCTTTTTTGACAAAAAGCTCCCCTAGTGACATATGTCACTTGGCACTACAATAAATTTTTTTCCGCAACCTTTTTAAATAACAATAGGATACTTTCTGGTATTGCCTACGGGACTATAATGTCTCGACAACTGAGAGGCTATAAAATTCAGTTCAGAATTCTGGACTGTTGCATTGCTGAGTGAAATTAAAAGTAACTCCAATAACGGTTGAACATTAATAATTTATAATTTAAAAAATAACAATAAAAAGAAAGGAAGTATTAAAAATAAATTAAAACATAAAATAAAATGGCTGAAGAAAAATTTTTGGTTCCGAGGGATGTTTATCTGAAGTCCGGCATACATATAGGGACAAAGTTCAGGACAAAAGCTATGGAGCAGTTTATTTACAAGACAAGGCCGGACGGTCTATCTGTGCTGAACTTGCAGAAGATTGATGAAAGGTTAAAGATAGTTGCCTCTTTTCTTGCGCAGTATTCTCCTGAAGACATTCTTATTGTATGCAGGAGGGAAAATGGGTGGAAGGCTGTCTGGCTTTTTGGCAAGCTGGCAGGGGCAAGGGTTTTTGCGGGCAGATATCCGCCCGGAATATTGACAAACCCCAATCTTGAGCAGTATATAGAGGCAAAAATCATGCTTGTCGTTGACGCTTTTCCGGACAGGAATGCTGTTTTGGACGCAGTAAGGATTGGCATTCCGGTTATTGCATTATGCGACACAAACAATATGTCTAACTTTATTGATTTGGTTGTGCCGTGCAACAACAAGGGAAAGAAAAGCCTTGGGTTGTTTTTTTATATTCTGGCAAAAGAATTTCTTGTGCATAAGGGAAAGCTTAGTGAAGGGGAAGAATTAAAAGAAAAAATCGAGGACTTTACAGAGGAATAGTCAGATAAAGCTCAGCAGGTCCTTTATCGCTTTCTGTATATTCTTGCTTTCAAATAAAACTTCATAAGCCTGCACGGTCAATGGCATTTCTATTTTATGGGCTTTGCTGTACTCGTAAACGGCTTTTGTAGTTGGAATGCCTTCTGCAACCATGCCG
>CAZFEZ010000026.1:0-4845 GCA_964518225.1 uncultured Methanosarcinales archaeon
GTCCATTCCCTGAAGCCTTGAAAGAGTCATTGCAGAATATGAAACTGTGTTGTCCGGAGGGTTAAGCGGTTTTGTCGGCACTCCGCTTGGCATTATCTGGCAGCTTATGTTAAACCTTGGATCAGAGGCTTCCCTGTTGCTGCAGGCTTTGGATATAGAAATGCCGCCGCTGTTTATCTTTGCGTTTGTTCCTGTTCCAATGTATGAAAAGTTGAAGTAGAAATAAGCTGTTTCTGTTCCCTCCGCGAGCCTTTCAGTGCTCAAGAAAGTGGGGCTTTGATATCGCGTCAATGGGATTATATCCCAGCTCTGATTGCCGCTCCAGCACGTTCCTATCCTTATTTTAGGAGTTGCAACCCCCCTAAGCCCTGCCTTGTCTGTTGCTATAACAACAAGTGTTGTTGTCTTTGAATCTCTTGATTCCGGATTTAGCTGAGTGTCCCGCAGCTGTGACAATGGGACTTCCTGAAGGCGCGCTGCCCCTCCAAATGTTGCCGTCAGATCCACTCCCTCAAACTTGAAATTGCCCTGGCTGTCTGCAGTTGTTGAAAAATCAGCACCTGTGCTGCAGAATGATCTTGAAGCAACATTCAGTCGGCATTTGGCATCCAGCTCTGATTCCGGAATTTTTTGTATTTCACCAGCAAATGAAGGAGGAATATCTGTAAACTCAAATGACTGGTTGAAAAAGCTGAATGGTGTCCTGTCGACAAACAGGTGCACGCGGGCATTTGGCTCGGTTACTCCCTCAATATCGATGTTGTCTGCAACGTTCTCGAATATCAAAGCTCCGGAAGGCGGGCTTGTGACTTTGACAACAGGGATTTTTGTGTCGAGAGCCACTGTTCTTTCAAACAACACAGAATTTCCAGCAAGGTCCTCAAAAATTAATTTTATATTATAGACTCCATCGCCTCTGTCCAGTTTCACTGCAAAATTGAAATTTCCGCTTCCGTTCAGTATCCTCAGCGGCTTTCTGAAGTCCTCAAAAATATCGACTTCAGGCGGCTTCAGGTTCAGAATTGCGCCGCCGGGCAACGAAGCTATTGTTATGGGATTTGATTTCTGGCCTTCTTTGCCAAATATATTGACAGCTGAAACCTCGTATGTGTAGCTTTTGCCGCTGTCGACTAAAGCATCAATAAAGAAATTAAAGTCAGCGGGCTTTGTGACTGCAATCGGGCTTGAGTCAGCCCTGTACACAACATAATGGCTGAAGTCTTTGTCTGTAGATTCCTTCCAGTGGATTTCTATAAAGTTTTGCCCGACCCTTGTGGCATTCAATCCAGCAATCCTGGACGGCACAGAAGAAGTATTTGCATCAGAATCCATAAAAACCTTCATCAAGACAATCTCGTTTGCATTGCCGCTGATTGTCAAATTTGAGTTTGAAACTATGGCAGGTATGTCATTTAACCTAACAATTGGATCTTGGGTGTCAACGCTTACCTGGAATGTTTTTTCGTTTTTGTTGCCGGACTTATCGACTGCAGCAACTTTTAGTATATTGTCCTGCTCCAACTGCACCTGGCTGAAAACGAATTTGCCCGAGCTTCCGATTTCGTTGCTTCCAAGGCTTCGTTTAGGCGCATTCATGTCATTGACAAATAAAGTTACTGAAGAAAAGGATTCAGTTGAGCCTATGATATCAATTGCTCTTCTATTCACAAATCTTGGTATGGTTAAATTTATGAAAGGCGGCAGAATATCTTTGCCTGCTGTAAATGTTTGATTTGAGGATACAGCGCAGTTATCAGACTGGTCGCATGATTTCACGGCGAAAACAAACTGGGCATTCTTGACGAGCCCGTCAATTAAAATAGTGTGGTTTGTAGCCAGTTCACTCAGGCTTTTTGTCCTGTCAGTCCTGTTTATTCCGTAAAGAACAGAGCTTGTTGCATTTTCGTCTGTAATCCATGTTATTTTTGCTGCAGTGTCGCTGATCGGCAGGAAATCTATGTTGTTTATGAGAGGTGGCGCTGAATCAACTCCGGAAGTTGAGGCAATAAGCGTGTCTGACAATGGGCCTTCATTGCCGGTGTTGTCAACAGCAGATACCTTGTAGCTAAAAGAACTATCCGAGCTTAATCCTGTGTCATTAAAGCTGTTTGTTGTTGAGTTTGCAAAAGGCACTCTGTTCTTATAAACAATATAATGTTTCAAATCTGTTATGCCCAGGCTCTCCCATGACAAATATATGGAATTTGATGTTTTTGAGCCTGCCGTTAAACCTGTAACCTGAGGAGGCGGCGTTATGTCTGTTGTTTTAAATGTGTGGTAACTGCCTGAATTGTTGTCAATTGCCGTATTTCCGCTTAGGTCTGTTGATTCAATTGAAAAAAAGTATGTTGAATCGCTGTCAATTCCGTTATACAATGTAACTGTATGGTTTTGCAGGTAGTTGTCGTGCCTTTGCGTGTAGCCCAAAGAAGCTGTTTTGCCGTATTTGACCTTGCCGTTGGATATATTTTCAGTATTCCATTCTATTGTTGCGGAATTTGAAGATGCACTTGCCACTTTGATGTTGGATATTGTCAATCCGTAAACGCTTGCTGTGTAAAAAGGCAGAGTTATTATTAATTGCAAGAGCAATGCTGCAATAAAATCCCTGATTGTTTTTTTCATTTCTTTTATTTTAATTCTTCATTGCTGTATATTTATGATTTCAACTCCGGCATCGGCACTCTCTTGGAGTAAGATTTCAGCCCGGAGAGGAATAAAAATTTCTCGTCGTCGGTTGCAGGGCCCTGCTCGACCACATGAAACACTATTTCATTTGCATTTATTAAATCACTCTTGCTGACTTTCCATTCTCCTGAATATCCTCCAACTATATTTTCTCCGTCTGATACGTAAATAGTGACTTCGTAAGTTGCGTCTTTGCCGTCGGCGATATTGATTTTTGAATCCGATTCTCTGGGGTAGAGGGCAAAGCTTTCAAAGCCGATGTCCTTTCCTTTAACCATGATTGAGGCGTCTTCATTTGAATCAAGCTCCATGGATGCGCCGGGGTTTGAAAGCAGATGCTTTACAACCTTGTAATTTTGGAATTCCTTGACTGGATTTAATGCCAGCACATATGACTTTCCGTCAGTATCTGTCTGTATGAACATCCTTGTGTCTTCATATCCTGTTTTCGAGCCTTTGATGATTCCGTTCACGCAGTAAGGCAGTCTTTTTGTTATGCCCGCAGCAGCTCCCAGGCTGAGCCAGTTGCTCTGCCCAAGGCCGCAGTAATACCTTCCGCACACAAATGTCAGGTTAACATCCCTTATGTCGTCTGTTGTTGCATTATCCACAGTGAAGACCGTTATCTCGTTTTGCACTGTGTTGCAGTATTCATCTGATGATAAATCAGGCTCTGATTCAAATAATGTTGTTCCGGCTTTGAGCCTGTTAGGCTGGTTGTGGTCTATTGAAACTTTGAACGGGAAGGTGAACTGGTAAGCCTTGTTATTCTTTGTTTCCTGGTCAAAAATTGTTACTAGAACAGGGTATGAAACATCATATGTGAAGTGCCATATCTGCAGGCAGAAAAATGACAGCATTTCATTTCCCCTTTGCGCGTTGCTACTTAAAATGCCGTTTTCGCTTGGCCTTGCATAAATGCTTAACGGCCAGTTTTCATAAGCAAAGGAAACTTTCATATTCCTGTACTTGTTGTTTGAACTGGGATCTATATCCCACACAAAATGCTGCTGATAGTACGTTCCCGCATAGGTATTCTTGCCCTGCGGGTTTGGAACATAAATATTCTGGTTGTAGTCAGTTCCAAGTATCTTTATGTAGGGAAGGTTTACCCTCAGCAAAGTCTTCAGTTTTTCCCTTATACCGCTTAACTGCCACAATTTTGTCTTGCACGTCGCTTCTATATCTGTTGTTGGAATATCCAAATCCATTGAATAAAGGTCTATTGTTCTTCTCTCAAGGAAATAATCTTTGTTTTCTCTTTCCATTATCAGTTTTGCAAGCTCGTATACTTTCTTGAATCTTATAGGCGCGGTATAGCTGAATTTCTCCCTGAGTGCCTTAAAGTTGCCCTGTTTTACAATTATCTCAATAGGGTAGTTAAGGTTAATAGAAACATCATTTTCATTGAATTGAACAATTGCAACCTGTTGCTTTAGCTGGTTTATCTCAAATCTTCCTGCAAACGGCTCAAAATTGCTGAGGCAGTCATTTAACTCAGATTCCAGATGAGTTTCAAGCTGCTGCTTTAGGAATTCTTCAGTCGGAACTGCGTCAATGCCGTCATGCCACCAGTACGGGATTCTGAAGCCTGCTTTCGGAAAAGTTGACAGGTAAGCCCTTTGGTCATTGCTTACTCTTTCCGGGATTTTTATATAGCCGCCGCTCAGCCCCATTCTTTCCAATCCGTCTTCTGCAATGCTTTTTATGCAGTTCTCAACATATGATTTTATAGGAGCTATTTCCTGAGGCACCACATCAACCTCTTTTTCAAAAAACTGCGCTTCATAAAAGAAATAAAGCAGGCCTGCAAGCAGGATGATTAACGAAATAACAATGAATATTGCTGCCTGCCCTCTTGAACCTAACAGTGCAACTTTGCCTCTTTTTTTTAATTGCATTTTATATTATTCTTGATTTTTTAAATAATTTTTATTGAATTTGGTTGGTGTTCAATAGTTGTTGTGTTTTCATTTAGGCTTTTTGCCGAGCGCCTTCAAATCAATTTTATTCAAATCTATCTCCACGTAATCTTTTTCAGTCAGGCTCAGCACTTTGACTATGTCGGAGGGCACCCTGACGACAAGCCCGCCGCTCGTTTTCATCAGCTTTTTTGTGTATCTCATATATGAAATATATTTATTTTATATATGTTTT
>CAZFEZ010000026.1:4855-9362 GCA_964518225.1 uncultured Methanosarcinales archaeon
AAAAGCATAGATTTATATATAAATTATATATGTTATTTATAAAGATTTTGGTTTTTACAGCTTTTGCACTTCTAAAGTTAATGTAGAAGAATAATACCTTACAAAAGCAAGATATGCAACTATAACAAGTCCAGATAGAATAAAAGAATATTGAAATTTTAACAGATTGCCAAGCCTTAAAAGTATGAATAGTAACATCAGTATAACTGCATAAGGGAGCAAAAACATATGAATCTTTAGAATATCCAGCTTGATTGCCGCAGTGATAGACTTCAATTTCTGCTCCTTCATAAAAATAGTGTAAAGCGTGTTTGTAGAGTACATTCCTAATATTATTGCAATAAGCATAAACATCGGAGCTGAGCGTGGCTCTATAAACAGCGAAATAAGGATGACAATCACAAACCAAAATCCCATCCATGCCAAATTCAATCCAAAGAATCTCGAAATCAGATTGAGATTAATTTTTGTATTCGTGGTTTTCGCCCATATAACCCCTTTCAGTATGCTTGCAAGGAATATGACAGCGACCAAAAGCAGTATGAATGAGCCAATCATTAAATAATAAAACAGCCTGGCTTCGCTTATTAATTGCTGAGCCCGTTCATACCCTAAGGAGGCTATATCTGCCGGAATATTAAAAGAAAAAATCTTAGTTTGTATTCGCTGGAACCAGGCTATAACAAGGAATCCAGACAAAAAATAAAAGAGAGTATCCAATATAACAATCAAAATAATGTCCAAATTAATTTTTTTTATTGAAGATACAAATACTTGATTGTTCCAGTCTAGGAAATTTGTTTTGAGTTTTTTCATATTAGATAATTTTTAGTAAAATCAAAAGTCATTGATATCGTTTCCCGGACTGGTGCTGCCTGTTCCACTGCTTGAAGGCTTTCCTGATAAGGGAGTTGGTTCTCCGGAGCCTTCAATTATGCTGTTGCACAGCTCATTTCCGTCAATGCTCCACTTGAACGGTACTTTGTCAAAGGTTATGCAAACTTCCCTGTATAGGAAATTGCTGTCCTGCACTATGGCGCTGCTGCCTACCCTGCCAAAAGTATCGCCTCTCTCTATCTTTATGTTATTCTTGAACACCCTTGCTGTTTTCTGCCCTTTCAGAACAATATTTATGTTCATCTCTTCCGGCGCTCTTGGGTCTTTATCAAAATCACCATTCCTTACGTTGAAAGTTATCTTGTATATGAATTCTGTTCCGTTCAGGCCGCTTATAGGCTTTGTCCTTGTCGCTTCAACATGAGCGCCAACTTGTGCCAGTCCCTGCGGAGTCTCAGCATAAGCAATTCCATTGTCTTCTCCGTCAATATACTGGCTGCACAGGCCGCTGCTCCAGTATTCTGTTCCCAAGTACAAGGTTGCAAATATCCTGTCAACAGAATCGCGCCATGCCAGCAAAGAACCTTCGTCAAAGAACAATGTTGCATAATACCCTAGGCCTCTGAATTCAGTGAAAACTTTTTCAACTTGTGCGAAGAAGGCTTGGGATTTCTGTTGCAATACTGTTGACTTTGCTTGAACCTTCTCTCTTAGTTGATCTATTCCTACGCCTAATGCTGTCTTATCATCCTTAAACTGCTCTGTAACATCTTTTCCGCTAGCATCTTTTATTATAACACTTCCTAAATTAGTTTTATCATAATAGAACGTCTCTCCATCTTTTGTGAACTCATACATTCCATAAAATTGATTTTTTTGCTCGGTTACTTGTCCAACTATATTAAAAGTGGACACTACCTTCCAACTCTCGATATTTGTTGGGTCGTCTCTTTTATACAATTTAACAGTAGTGGTGCCATCTTTATACTCAGTTTCTATTGATGTTAGACCATCATTACCTATTAATTCAGATTTATAATACGTTATTTTTCCTTTTTCATCTTTCTTAATAGTTTCGGATGAAGCGCCATTGCCAAGTATAACTCTTTTACCGTCCAATGTTACATAACCGGTATATATTATTTCTACACCATTAGATAGTTCCTTCTTAATGATTTGTCCGTCAAAAACTAAAGTTCTTGTTTGGCCATCAGTTTCAATCTGAAGTATACTTTTAGAAGAGCCATCTGAAATTTTACCATCTTTTAACTCAACTTTCTTAAACCCTTCCTGTGCTGCAATTCTTAATATATCATAGGGATTATTTGGAAATTGGTTTATTATATCGCTGTAGGTATTACCTAGCAACTCTAGAGTTCCATCTTTTGTTTTGACAGTAACTTTATCTACATCATTTGAATTGACTTTATAATTTGTAGTTATTGTAGTTTGAATATCTAATGTGAGAACTTCCGTTTTTTGTTGATTGGGAGTGTCTGGATTTGTAATTGTGATTGTTTCTTTGTACCCTGAGGCCAATAAATTTGTTTCAATTGTTTTTGTGATTTTATTGTTAGTCGTAAAAGTGTCTATATACTTTATATCAGAAACTATTGTCCTTAAACCATCCCTTGAGATTGGATATTTGTCAGAACCATCATAATCCTGCCAAAGTATTTCTTTATAATTGAATAATTTTGTTGGGATGGAATTCTGTAGTGTATCGCCTTTGTAAACATTAACTTTATCGTTTTCCACAACAACCCTATAATAGGAATCACTCTTTGTGAATACTGTCAATTCATTTGCCTGTGCTGTTGAAGTTCCAGTAGTGCCGCCTAGACCCCTATCTGGAACAACAGAACAAGTAGTATCTTTGCAAACCCAGGAATTTTTTGGGGGAAGTACTTCTGAAAAAACATCATTTTTTCCGGGGTTGCAACTTGCTGTAGTTTTCTTGCAATATTTAAAATTTGTTTTATCGGTATTTGTTATCATAGCCACAGTAAACCCACTAACCTTTTCCATTCCAACCGCATTGCCGCTTATCTGATTCTCAAAAATAATTTCTTCATCATCAGCAACCTCGCTTTCAGGCAAGCCCGTGAATGTCCTGTCGAATTTAGTTGTTCCGTCTGCATCTACAACAAGCAGTCCGTTCTGCTCCTCTGGGTTTATTATTTTAATCCATATTGGAATATAAGAGCTGAAGCTGTCAAGGTAGTAAACATATCCGTTTCTTATCTGATACCATCCCTCATTTAACTGGCTTAAATCCTTGGTGCTGTCAATGTAGATAATCTGCAGATTAAATTCCTGATTATTGCTTGTTGTTCCTCTGACAGCATTAGCAGTTATAGAGTTTTCATAATAAACGCTTGCAGCCAGTATCGAAGACAGCAGCACTATGATTACTGTAAAGCTTACAATTCCTTTTGGAGCTTTATATTTGTTTGATTTTTTCATTTTTGTGCGAAAGTTTTATATATCACATCTGCTTATGCACGGGTATTGAGGAACAGACCCTGACGAATCCCGCCCTTAAGGCGGTTAGTAGGTTTGACGGGTCTACTTACTCAATCTTTCTATGTTTAGTTTTGTATCGATTATCAAGCTCAGCTTGTACTCCACAGAGTCCTTTTTAAGATCACTCTCCTTTACAACAGTGATATGTCTCTTGTGCGGAACCATTTCCAATAGCCTAGTAAAAGCAACGTATTGGTTATTGTCAATTGAGGCGAATATCTTACAGTAATCATGATTCTTAACAAAATCAATAATCTCTACAAATATTGAAAGATTATCTTTTAATTCCTTAATTTTCAATTTTAACAAATAGTTAATGATATCCTCTCTATCAAGTACCTTTTTAACTGATTGTATATAGCTTTTCTTGTTTTTAATATCCTTATAATGGTGGAGTTTTGATATTTTTGGCAGTATAATCTGTACCTGCTCTCTTTTAATTATTATATAGCCTACTAACTTCTCTGAGTAATCAAGATAAATGTAATATTCTATAGAGTTTTTTTCCTTGTTTTCTGCTTTTATCATCATTTCATTTAGTTTATAATGACGCGGTTGATTCATTTTGGATTCTTATCATTTGATTTTCTCACTTTTGCTTGACCTCTTTAAAGTTCGAAGTTTTGGTTGTTGGCGTGGTCGTCTCTTCTTCATCCTCCAAGTCAAGCCTTGAGCAGTAGTCCTGCCTTATGGTAAATCCTTCGTCTATTATGTTTTTTACGTTGCCTATAATCTCTCCTAGCGTTGAAAACAGTTTAGCAGTTTCGCAGCCAGTGTATAATGCAGTGTTTGGCAGAGGGCATGTGTAAGTGCACAAAGCAGATATGCCAACACCTAAAGCTGAGAATGGATTTGACAACGCATCTTTTATTATGCCCATAAAATGGTCAAATACTGCGGTGTAAGGGATTACTGCAAATATTTCTCCGTAAATGTATTTGCATGTTGAATATGACTTTAGGTCTTCACAAGATGTAATGGGCAATCCGTCCTTGCTCACTGCATTTTCCAGGCAATCAGCATAAAGGCATTTAATCTGCCTGTACTTGTCCAGGCCATAAATTATTCCAGGCACGCAGGCAAACAAAGTGGCAACAATTAAATTATGCTGCGGGTCCATATATTCTGACAAAGGCCTTGCCAA
>CAZFEZ010000027.1:0-9321 GCA_964518225.1 uncultured Methanosarcinales archaeon
TGGGAAGAAAAGGGAATTTTCAAGGCAAAGGAAGACCCTAAGAAGAAAAAATTTTTTGTCTTAGGAACAGAAGAGAGTTGTAATCCAGTGGGACATCAGATTTATCTGGCTAATTCTTATCAAGAATAATAATGCCCAGTGTCCTTGTCACCTCTTCAATATCCCTATCGTCAATACCATACTTGTTTAGAGTATACCTAATTTGTTGCATCGTATAGCCCTTTCTCAAGTTAGTGTCTATGTACGTTCTTAATTCAATTAAATTACGCTCTCGCCTTCCGTAACTCATCATCCTAATTTGGAAAAATCCCAAGAAGATTATTAACGGAAGAAGTATTGAAGCCATGTACAACCAGTAAAGCCCAGTGTCTTCTTCTGCAACGCCTAAATCATAATTTTGCCCAACCGGAGTTTGCAGCCGTTCTCCTGATGATTGTTCAGCTTGGGATGGTTCTAATTGATATGCCTCTCTAACCCCTATGGCGAATGTGCTAAATCCGTTAGTGGTTGCCTGGTACAGTATATCCGCCACTTCTGATCCTACCCTAGACGTAGGAAGAGGCTCCCATAAATTATTTTCATAGTGGAATAATATAATTTCATCTTCCTGAATATTATTATTCCTGACCCAGGAAAGTGGCACTTTAAATTGTATAGTGGCTTTAGATATATCCAAGTAACCTGTTGATTTGGTCAACTGCAGATATTTATACACATTTTTGGATAGTGGCACATTTACTGGATTTGTTCCGAAATCCTCAATTTTAAGTTCTGCGCTTGTGACCTGATTTTTAATCTCAAATGTGATTTTTTTAACTACCGTCTTGTCACTGTCTATAGGAAAAACTACGCTTGAACCCGCACTAACACTGCCAATCTTTAAGTATACCTCGTTTGCATCAATTATCTCTAGTACTTGCTTGTCGGTTGGGTTGATATCAGAAACTGGAATGTCATCCAACATAGGCCTTGAGGCGCCATTTTGTGGTGAATTGGAAACGGCAATTATGATTTGAGTTGTTGCCAATTTGCCATATATGTCTCTGGCGACAGCTGTCAAAGTATGTTTTCCGCTAGTAGATGTTGTTGTATCCCAAGACGTCCTATAAGGTGCCGTTTTATCTTCCGGCCCAATATTATCTCCATCGATCTTGAACTGCACTCCTGCAAAAGCTGCGCTGTTAGAAACTGTTAATGCTATATCTATTGTTCCGGAAACTATCGCACCGCTTGCCGGAGAGGTTATTGAAACTGAAGGCAGAAGCTCATCTAATGTTACGAATGTGAATTCATTCGATGTTGCCAGGTTTCCTCCGGAATCGCGTGACTTTAAACGATAATGGTATATTGTGGAAGACGAAAGTCCGGACAAGGTCTGGGAATGGGAAGTGACCAAAAACGGGTCAACTACAGTTGAGGTTCCGTAGTCAGCTGTAAGCCCGTAATCAATCTGCGAATCAGAATTTTTGTTTGTGTCCCATGTTATTGTTGCACTGCTTGCTGTGATTGAAGAAGCCGCAGGCTGGTAGATTGTTAGAGAAGCTGTAGGAGAAGGCTTTGCAATGCCAAATGTTATTATAAGGTCGTCAGTGTTTGCATTTCCTGAAACATCGATGCATTTTGCATAATAATAGTATGTGCCATTTGTCATTCCACTGATTATTTTTGAATGGGACATCCCTCCAGTGATTTCAAAGGTATTTTGCATTGAAGTGTAAGCAATGCCGGGTATTGTCGAATATTTGCAAGTTGCCGCCTCGCTGGTTGTCATTGACAAAGTTGTTGAAGTTGTGCTTTCTATCAGTGTCCCTACAGGTGCTCCATTGGAGCGAGTTGGGGGCATTATATCCACTATTGTGGTTGTGAATGTTAGGTCATTTGATGCCGCCAAATTACCGGCAGCGTCTCTTGATTTAGCCCTGTAGTGATATGTTGTGCCTGTATTTAGCCCGTTCAAAGTGATTGAGTGTGAAGTCTTTAGTGTAGTGTCAAGATTGGACGACAATCCGTAATTTATTGACACTCCGTACTCAACTTGCGTGTCAGACATTTCATTTGTGCCCCATGTTATTGTTGCACTGCTTGCTGTGATTGAAGAAGCCTCCGGTTGGGAGACTGTTGGAGGTGCATTGTCAGCATTGCTAACAGTAATGCTTATCTCTGATGATGCAGCAATATTACCGGCAGCGTCTCTGGCAGATGCTGTAATGGTGTGGGCGCCTTCAGGTATTGTTGTAGTGTCCATCATGGTAGAATACGGGCTTACCGTATCCTCAGACCCAAAATTTTGTGAATCCAGCTTGAATTGAACACCGACTACGCCAACATTGTCTGATGCTGTGGCAGATATTGTAACAGAAGTGCCAGAGAGCGTTGCACCACCAACAGGAGAATTAATAGATACAGTTGGGTAGGTGGTGTCAGGCTGTGCACATGAAGGCTTAATCATAAGATTTGAGTTTGAAGAATCCATTGCAAGTCTTTGTTTATGCCCATTATCGTGGCCCTCTGCCCAAATTCTGAGTGTATCGGAATTAATATTTGCAGGAATGCTCCAATCATATGAAGTTGATGGATCGTCAGAATCAAACATAAAAAACCAGCTACCAAAATCCGGTACTGTAGCGCCGCCGTCAGTTGTGTAATAAATGGCAGCATGATCAACAGCAGATTGTGTCCATGTTATTGTAACGCTGCTTCCCTGCGTTAGACATTCACCGCCATTGGGTGATATCAGCGTGATGGCTGCTGCCTCTGCGTTAGTTATATCTAGGAATGCCATGACCACTATTACGGTTATCGAGGTTAATTTTGATTTAGTCACGGTAATCATATCACGATCCCTATAACAGAACTATAAAAGCTTATCTGCTGGCTGGCAGAACTTTGTACGATGAGTAGCCCCCTGTCCGAAAAGTCGTTTTTGGTGGGATTGATTTGAATTAGATACCATAAACTTAAGACAAATTCACCCGTAATTTAACAATCCGTCTCAGAAATTTTTATCTGAATTTACAACAATCCCATTTCCCTTTCAGTCTCCAAATTTCTCAAAAACGGAATTTTACAATAAAAATCTACTTTAATTGATTTAGCGATTTATTTTCATATATCCTTAACTTTAGGGTCTCCTCAACAATATACATAATCTTTAAAAACCAAATTACAAAACTTTCTTATTATGGATGATTTCAGGGAGATTGCCAGAAAATGGCAGAAGAAGTGGGAAGAAAAGGGAATTTTCAAGGCAAAGGAAGACCCTAAGAAGAAAAAATTTTACTGTTTGGAGATGTATCCGTATCCGTCAGGACTTCTGCATATGGGCCACCTTCGCAATTATTCTATTGGAGATGCGTTGGCAAGATTC
This sequence comes from uncultured Methanosarcinales archaeon, assembly GCA_964518225.1. Classification (GTDB taxonomy): domain Archaea; phylum Nanobdellota; class Nanobdellia; order Woesearchaeales; family GW2011-AR4. The sequence continues at coordinate 3,368 of CAZFEZ010000027.1, forward strand.
AAGAGAATGCAGGGCTTCAATGTAATCTATCCTATGGGCTATGACGCATTTGGGCTGCCTGCCGAGAATGCTGCTATAAAGCATGGCACTGATCCTGAAAAATGGACCATTGCGAACATGGATACCATAAGGCGGCAGCAGAAGGAGATGGGTTTTTCCTACGATTGGGACAGGGAAGTTGCGAGCCTCTGGGAAGATTATTACAGGTGGAACCAGTGGATATTTTTGAAATTTTACGAGAAAGGGCTTGCATACAAGAAGAAAGCTGCCGTGAACTGGTGCCCGAGCTGCAGCACAGTGCTTGCAAACGAGCAGGTCATAGATGGAAAATGCTGGCGCTGCCAGAATGAAGTTTCTGAAAGCTTCCTAGAGCAGTGGTTTTTCAGGATTACAGACTATGCAGAGGAATTGCTGAAAGACACCGATAAGCTGGAGCACTGGCCTGAAAGAGTAAAGGTCATGCAAAGAAACTGGATTGGCAAGAGCCATGGTATTGAGATTTTTTTTAAGTTAGAAGGTACAGACAGAGTTCTACCAACATTCACAACCCGTCCAGACACTATTTACAGCGTCACTTTTGTTGTGATTGCTCCTGAGCATCCTATTGTCTTAGAATTGGTAAAAGGAACAAAATATGAGAAGGAAACTTTAGAAATAATAAGACAAATCAAGAAGCAGACGAAAGCAGAAAGAACAACTGCAGAAGGCAAAGATAAGGTAGGTTGCTTCCTGGGAAAATATGCCATAAATCCGGTCAATGGCAAAGAAATCCCCATTTACCTTGCAAATTTTGTCTTGATGGATTATGGTACGGGAATAGTAATGGCAGACGCTCATGACCAAAGAGATTTTGAGTTTGCAATAAAATACAATATTCCATTAAAGTTTGTCATATCAAAAGACGGCAAGTTTGTGGATGCTGGCAAATCTGATAAAGCGTACACAGAAGACGGCATTTTATTTGATTCGGGAAAGTTTTCAGGCATGAGAAACACAGATGCAATTGAAGCAATAAGCATATGGATGGAAAAAGAAAAGTTTGGCAAGAGGTCTGTCAACTACAAGCTCAGAGACTGGCTTATATCAAGGCAAAGATATTGGGGAACTCCAATCCCAGTTATATACTGCGATAAATGCGGCATTGTCCCTGTTCCTTATGATAATCTGCCTATCAAGCTGCCAAAGCCTGAAAAATGCGAGTTTACAGGAAAAGGAAATCCGTTGGAAACGTGCAAGGAATTTGTTGAAGCAAAATGCCCGAAATGCCACGGCAAGGCAAAACGGGACACAGATACAATGGATACTTTTGTTGACAGCTCATGGTATTTCCTAAGGTACTGCTCGCCTAAATATGACAAAGCCCCTTTTGACAGGGAAAAGGCAGAGTACTGGATGCCCGTTGACCAATATATCGGAGGCATTGAGCATGCAATTCTCCACTTGCTCTATGCAAGGTTTTTCACAAAAGCGTTGCGCGATCTTGGGTTGGCGACAGTTGACGAGCCTTTTGCAAGGCTTTTGACGCAGGGAATGGTAACAAAAGACGGAATGGCAATGAGCAAGAGCCATGGAAATGTAGTTGATCCGGGGGAAATTTACAACAAGTACGGTCCGGACACAGCCAGATTGTTCATATTGTTTGCAGCTTTGCCTGAAAAAGAGCTTGAATGGAGCGACAGGGGAGTCAACGGCTCTTTCAGATTTTTGAACAGGGTTTACAATCTGGTAAATGAAAATATTCACGGCATTTCCTTGAAGCATTATGACGAGCATAAATTAAATGACAAGGATAAATATTTGCTCAGCAAGATGCATTTGACGATAAAAAGAGTCACTGAGCATATTGAAAGGTTTGAATTTTCTCTTGCAATTGGAAAAATAATGGAATTTGCGGATGTATTGCAAAAATACAAGGAAAAGAGCAAAGAGGTTTTCGGAGAATCGATAAAGAACCTTGCATTGCTCATGCTTCCTTTCACCCCGCATTTAAGCGAGGAAATGTGGCATATGATACAAGGGGAAGGGTTCGCCTCCCTTCAGAAATGGCCAGGCTATGATGAAAATAAAATCGACAAAAAAGCCGAAGCAGTTGCTATGTTTGTGGAGAACACAAGAAAAGACATAATAGAAATTTTGAGGCTTGCAAAAATAGATAATCCAAAGCGGATAGTGCTGTTTGTGCCTGAAAAATGGAAATACGACATGATGGAAAAGCTGAAAATTGAGATGGGCAAAACCAGGGAGATGAGCCAGATTATGAAAATAATGGCTGCAAGCAACTTAAAAATTTACAGCCGCGAAATCGCCAAGATTGCTCCGAGGCTTTTGAAAGATGAAGCCAAGATTCCTCAAGTAGTACTGTGGCAGGATATTGAATTCCATGCATTAAATGACTCGTCAGAAGATTACGGAAATGAGTTCAAATGCAGAGTGGAGGTTATAGCTGCCGAGAATACAAAAGAAGCCAAGGCAAAACAGGCAATGCCCGGCAAAGCAGCAATATTAGTTGAGTGATTACTTTCTTCTTGCAATATGTTTCATAGATTTTCTGGATTCCTTAAGCAGCTCTTCTGAGCTGAAATTGAGCAGATTCCTGAGTTTCCCAAAAAAGGTTTGGGTGCGGTGCCTTATTTTCATATTGCCAAGCCTTTCAAGCCAGAATTCCTCCCTCATCTCGACAAAATGGGATGCTACCAGCGATAAGCCGTATAAAGCAATCGCGACTCCGGTAAAAACGTAGATTATAGTGAATATTTTTCCCAAGTCGGTTTTTGGAGTTATGTCCCCGTAGCCTACTGTTGTCAAAGTGTAGGAAGTAAAGTACACGGCATCAAGATAACGCCATTTCTCGACATAATGGTAAAAAGTGGCTCCGCCGAACAGAAGCAGCATTATCACCACAAAAACATAAACCAGCCTTCTGTGGTATCTCTTATGCTCTTCCTCTTCCATCTTAAGGAGATCATTATTCATGCTGGATATATTCATTCGGGAATCCTATTTAAATTTTGTTATGTCTCTCAAGAATGGAAAAACCTGCCGGCGTATAAACAAATATTTAAATATCCAGTTGGATTCAGATTTCATATGAAAATAACAAATGCTTTGGCGGTGTATACTATTCCAAGGTCAAAAGAGCAGAAATCGAATTTGGAATTGGTCAAAAATAGTTTGATGAAGCACAGGATAAATTACAAACTGGCAAACAGGGACAGGCTAAGAAAAGCTTATTTTCAGAATAAGGATTTGGTGATTGTGGTTGGCGGCGACGGAACTTTCCTAAGGGCAGCCCATTTCATAGGCAAGCAACTTTTGATGGGGGTAAACTCCGACACAAGGAATAAGGAAGGGTTTTTCATGAAAGCCGACAAAAACAATTTTGAGAAGAAATTGAAAGGCATTATAAAAAATAAATTCGTGGTTAAAAAATTGCCAAGGCTGGAAGCTTGTATAAATAATAAAAAGATTGGGGTTCTTGCATTGAACGAGTTTTTCATAGGGGCGCAAAAGGCTTACCACGCTGCAAAATATGTGGCCAGGATAGGCAATAAAAAAGAAAGGCAGAAAAGCAGCGGAATTTTAATAGCAACTCCGAGCGGAAGCCATGCATGGGCAAAATCGTGCTGCGGCAGGACAATGCCTTTGAACTCTAAAAAATACCAATTTGTCGTTAGAGAGCCGTATGAAGGCGAAGTTTTTAAGAATTATAGGCTGAAATACGGAGTTTTGGATGAAAATCAAAAATTTAGCGTAGCTTCGGAAATGCTGGACGGCATAATTGTTGCTGACTCGGTCAGCAGGGAATACAGCTTTAAGGCTGGAAGCAAAGCTATTATAAAATTGTCAGGAAGTTATCTTAATGCAATATGGTAGCAGAAACAAAATTTGTCTGGATGGACGGAAAATTTGTAAAATGGCATGATGCAAATGTCCATATTTTAACGCATGCGTTGCATTATGGAAGCTCTGTTTTTGAAGGCGTGCATTCCTATAAAGCAGACATGGGCACTGCGCTTTTCAGGCTAAATGAGCATATTGGCAGGTTTTTCCATTCTGCGAATGCGCTGAGCATGAAGGTAAATTTTACAAAAAATGAACTGCTCAATGCAATAAAAGAATTAGTTAAAAAAAATAAATTGGAAGACGGTTATGTAAGGCCGCTGGCTTATTATGGATATGGGCCCATAGGCATTTTTCCGAATGATATTCCAACTAACGTGACTTTAGTTACTATACCCTGGGAGCATTACTATTCAAAGGATTTGAGGATTGTGACATCGAAATATATAAGGCACTCTGCAAAATCAACTGTTTTTGGGGCAAAAATAGGCGGCAATTACGCCAATTCAATTCTTGCAATGTATGAAGCCAGAAAAAAAGGCTATGATGAGGCATTGATGCTGGATGAAGAGGGTTATGTATCGGAAGGCCCTGCCGAAAATATATTCATAGTTAAGAAAGGCGTGTTGAAGACTCCTGACAGCAAAAGTGCGTTGCACGGCATAACAAGAGATTCCATATTAAAAATAGGCAAGGATTTGGGAATAAAAGCCTATGAGGCAAAAATTCCATTAAGCGAAGTCAGAAACGCTGACGAGGTTTTCTTCAGCGGCACAGCCACTGAAATAGCGCCTGTCATCGAAGTCGATGGTAAAAAAATTACGGGCGGCAAGCCGGGAAAAATCACTTCAAGGCTGAAAGCCAGATTTTACGACATTGTAAGGGGCAAGGATAAAAAATACAAAAGGTGGCTGACTTACGTTTACTAAGCAATGAAAATAAAAGGCATTGGGGGTGAAGCTGGATTAATTGGCAGGATAAAGAATAAGGCAAAGCTATATTCCAAGGACATTGCTGTTGGAATTGGGGATGATGCTGCTGTCCTAAAGCATGATAAGAAATATCATTTTTTGTTCACTAAAGACTCGCTTGTTGAAGATGTTCATTTTTCTTTAAAATATTTCAAGCCAGAGCAGGTTGGAATGAAAGCCGTCGAGCAGAATGTAAGCGACATAGCAGCAATGGGCGGCATCCCAAAATATGCGCTCTTATCGTTTTATTTTCCAAAAAATATTGGCATAGAGATGGTGGAGGGCATTATTGACGGAATAAATAAGAAATGCGGTGAATACAAAATAAGCATCATTGGAGGCAATATATCCAGCTCAAAACAGATAATAATCGGCATAGCCATGATTGGATTCGTAGAAAAAAAATATTTGGGATTAAGAAGCGGCGCAAGAATTAATGATTTGATTTTTTGCACAGGAAATGTTGGCTCTTCTGCCCTTGGATTTGAATTATTAAAGAAAAAATTTAAGGGCAACTCTATAAAGAAGCATCTTGAGCCAAAATCGAGGCTTGGCTTGGCAGGGAAGCTTGTTAAGGTTGGGATTAATTCAATGATTGATGTAAGTGATGGAGTTGCATCAGAGATAAAGCATATTTGTGATGAGTCCAAGGTCGGCGCTGTGATCTATGCAGACAAAATTCCAATTTCAAAAAACACAATAAAAGATGCGGAAAAAATAAAAAAGGATGCTTTGGATTTCGCCCTTTACGGCGGAGAGGATTTTGAATTGATATTCACGGCAAGCAAAAATAAATTAAAGAAATTGAAAGGGTATGACGTCACGGTTATTGGGGAGATTGTTGACAGAAAATATGGAATTAGATTAATAAAAAATAATAAAAGGCTAAAATTAAGAAACGGGTTTGACCATTTTACGTGAAATAGGAGGACACGCTCAGAAATGAGCAAAAGCATTTGCAGATAGCTACCTTGCCCATAGCTCCACTCTGTTACCCATAAGCACCCATGCCTAAGATTACCGCTGCTTTCTTCCGAACCTTACGGATTTTCAAAAGCATAAGTCCTACGGGGCAGAGCTTCTACGCCATAAGCAAGACTAAAAGCAATAGCCAAAGCCGCTTTCCAAGCTTCACCGCGCCTA
>CAZFEZ010000028.1:0-8842 GCA_964518225.1 uncultured Methanosarcinales archaeon
TATAGTCAGCTCCGCCCTTTTTCCGCTTTTAACCAAATAGGCTTTTCCAACTATCTTATCTCCATCTATCAGAACATATGCTATATATCTGACAGGAACAAATGCCCTTAACGGTGTTAAAGAAATGATAAAGAAGATGAAGCTGATCTTCCTGTAAAACCTTATATGACTGTATATTTCTTTTTTGAATATATCTGAAAACTTTACTTTTCTTATATGGGGTTCCATTTTATTTTCTATTCGATAATTTATAAAAATCTATTAAAAATTTCATGAACGAAGAGGAAGATGTAGATACAACATAGTAAGGAACAAGCTTTGAAACATAGCCGCGCTTGAAGCTTATAATATTTGGGGTGTTTGCCCCAACTAGGTCTATTTCCTTATATCTGCCTGAAACCTCTTCAAGTATCTTCCAAAGAAGCAAAGAAGATGCCTTATACTGCTTAAAATCATAGTTTGAGGCGGCCAAAAGATAATACGCTATTTTGGAATCAAAAGCCACCAATGAAGCTGCCAATAATTCGCTGCCTTTCTTGACAAAATAAATCTTGCATGAATTTTTAGGCTTGAGCCTCATGTATAAGCCGGCTATAAAATTCTCAGAAACAGGAGCTGACATACTCTGCCGTGAGTATGTGCTCAGATATATCTCATAAAATTTTTTTATTTCATCTGATTCAAAAAAAACAAGATCATTTTCTTCAGCTTTTTTTATATCATACTTGGTGCTCTTGTCAAGCTGTTCCCATAGCAATTTGATATCACCTAAATTGACATAATAAGTATAAGCCACGTCAATCGCCCAGTTTTCCCACTTGAATGGCCTGACATCGGTAATTGTAGGGTGCAGCGCTAAAGTTATATAACTGAAATCCTTCTTCACTCGTTCATTTAATGCGATAACAACGTCCTTTTGGTAAGACTCAATTTTCGAGAAATTGTCTGTTTTTCTCTTGGCATAAACTACTCCCATAAAAGGGGTTATTGGCGGGTAAATGGCGATTGAAAACATGCCTTTCCTACGAGAATAAATCGGCAATCCTGCCACTAATTCGTTATTTTTATTGAATACCCCATAGATATGAAATTTATTTTTTGTATGATTGCAAACATTGTCTGCCCAAAAAGATTTGCTGAATATGGAGTTCTGATCAGACTGCTCGACAAAAGCATCCCACATATCATACTCTTCTCTTTTTAAAATCCTGACTAGCAGTTCATTATGCATTTTAGATTATATAATAAGCCATACGGCTAGCTGAAGTATAAATATTTAAAAAGCTTTGGTATGTGAATGGAGATATACTGAGTCAAAAATTTTATATATCTAGTGCCATTCTCATGACTTATAAACCTGGACCAGTTTTTTAACGTTATGCTCCCATAAAAACTGCGATTTAACTCGCCTCATTCCGCTATTGCCGAGCTTTCTGCTTAATTTTGCATCTTTTAAAAGAGCGACAATCTTTTTTATCAATTCTTGGGTGTTTGTTGGCCCTACCCTGTATCCGGTCACATTATCTACAATAGAATCGGCAGTTCCTCCTGATTTTCCGCCAATAACCGGCTTGCCAAAATACGAGGCCTCAATATAAGCTATTCCAAAGCCTTCAACACCGTTTTTTTGTTTTAAGGTTTTACTCATAAGAAGGAAGGTATCGCAAATATTGTAAAAATTTGCCAAATCACCATTATTCACGCCATCAATAAAAACCGTATATTTCTCCAAATTAAGCTCCTTGACTAATCTTGTTAAGTTTTCTTTTTCAGGGCCTTTTCCTATTATGAAATACTTCAGGTTTGGGTAGGATTTTATTACCGCAGGAAGTGAACTCAGGATAATGTCTATGCCTTTTCTTTCTATCAAAGCCCCAATCGATAGTAATATTTTTTCGTTCTTTAGCCCCAGTTTTTCCTTAAAAGCCATAGCGCTTAGTGTGGGCCTTAATTTTTCCGGGTCTACTCCATTATTTATTATTATTATTTTATTTTTGCTGGCGCATTCAGATACAAGTTTTGATACGTAATCGCTGACACATATTATTTTTGATGGAAATCGAAGATAAAATCTTACCATTGCCTTCTTAATCGGATTGTCCGTCAGCAAACCAATGCCGTGGACCGTTGTGACAAATCTTTTTTTTGTTAATTTTGAAGCCAGGCCAATCAGTACTGTCAAAGGGCCGACAAAATGGGAGTGCAAAATATCAAAATCAAATTTTTTGTTTAAAATTATTAGCTTCTTTAGCATCAGCAAAGCGAATATTGTGCCTTTAAACGGCAAGAGATTACCTAGTTTTATTCTATGAACCATTACACCTTCTTTCATTCCATAGCTTTTGTCTTCATAGTTTCCAGATGTTATGACATGGACACTATGCCCCTTTTTAGCAAGATATTTTGCCTGCTCATGAACAAAAATTCCAAGAGGAGGTTTAGAAAATGTAGGGTAGATTGGAGATAAAATGCAGATTTGCATCTATGCACCCTTAAGCAGTTGTCGGTTTTGGTAGCCTGCCTATGAATTGCAACCTGCTTAATGCGTGATCCCATAATATCTTAAATGTTCTTAACTTTAGCCCCTGCTTCATGAACGTGTTGATAAGCCTACAGGCGTTTATGGAGACTGGGTTGTTGAATTCAAGCAACCTTATGAATGGCCAGAAAATTTTTGGGGCCCTTACATAGATTATGAATGTCCTGTAAAGCCCCATAATCTGCCCTTTTGTTAAGTTAGGATTCTTTAAAATCGTGCCCTCGTAATAGCTGCTTAAGTGTTCGCTTTCGTCAAAAAGATTGTTCTGCTCAGCATAGTCCCTTAACCTTGTTCCCTTGAAAGGATAGAACAGAGTGACCTGAACTTCGTCAACTTTGCCTTTTCTGTTTAATTCTATTGTGCTGAAAATATCCTTTCTTGTTTCATTTGGGAGTCCGACCATGTTGAAAGAGTATGACTTGACTCCTGCTTTTTTTGCCATCAAGAATGCGTTTATAATGTGCTGCTGGCTCATGTGCCTGTCCAATACTTTTTTTCTGTAGTCTTCATTTCCGCTTTCTATGCCCATGCAGACCATGTCGCATCCCGCGTCCTTGAGCCACTTGAACTTTTCATCAGAAGCCACTTCAGGCCTTGTCATGCAGCCAAAGGGCACACCAACTTGTTCTTTGTAAAGCTTGCAGAATTCCTTGACCCTGTCCGGCTTGATAGTAAAAGTTTCATCAATCAGAAAAATTCTCTTGAAGTTATATTTTTTGGTGAAATGGGCTATCTCCTCGACTGAGCGCCTGACACTTTTTTCACGGTGGTAGCCGCCTACGCCGCCATAAAGATGCTGCATGTAGTCATTGATGCAGTAAGTGCATGAATACGGACAGCCCCTTGAAGTCTCAAATTTTCCCATGTCGCTTATGTGGCGTGCATCAAACAGCCCATAATCCGGGAATGGGAGCTTGTCAAGGTCTTTCATGAGGGGCCTTATGGGGTTTCTAAAAATCTTATCATTTTTTTTTGTCCAGATGTTCTTTATATTTGTAGTGTCTCCGTTAGTTTCTACTGCCCTGACCAAGTCTGATATGGCCTCTTCCCCTTCCCCAATGCAGATATAGTCGACAGCATCGCCCTTTATAACCTCCTCAGGTGAAACTGTTGGATGCTGCCCTCCGACTACGACAGGTAGCCTGTCACTATTAACGGCTTTAAGAAGTTTGTTCATAAAATCAAATTCAAGGCTCCTGCATCCAACGAGCAAAAGGTCTGGCTTGAATTCCTTCATCTCTTCTTTTAATTTTGAAGAAATGCTTTCAAAAGTGTCGTTTATGATAAAAGTTGTGTCAAACAAAGCGATTTTATGGCCCTGCTCTTTTAAAACGGAAGAAATAGACGCTAGACCCATCTGTACCTGCCGCTGTCCGTTGATATTTGGATATATTAAAAGTATGTTCATACTGGCTCCAGTGACTTGGAATATTTAAATAACTTTCGCTAATCCAACTGGAGAAATCTACTTATTTTTTTAGTTTAGCCAAGGCAAACAACAAAAGATATTTATAAAGAGGTTCAAATTTTGAATGTATGTCAGACGCAAAACTGATAGTCAAAAATACAGGCATACTTGTTTTCGGTGAGGTTTTGAGCAGAGTATTTTCATTTTTCTTGATAATTTTTATTGCAAGGCATCTCGGCAATGTCGGCCTTGGACAATATTCTTTCCTTTTCGCTTTTGTTGGGGTGTTCTCTGTCATTTCGGACCTTGGAACAACCGTATACATGACAAGGGAGATAGCAAGGAACAAGTCATTGACAAAAGAATATCTTGGCAAGATTTTTGTGCTGAAGCTGCTGGCCAGCGGGCTTTCGGTCCTGATTCCGCTAATTTTCATAATTTTTACAAACCAGCCAGGTTATATAAAATTAGGGATTTTGGTGACCTGCATAGCCATGTTCTTTAACTATATGGCTTTTCCATTTAGGGCTGTTGTGAATGCGTACGAACTCCAAGTATATCAATCAATTTACTCTTTTGTTGAAAGGACTATAGCATTCGGACTTGGAGTTATCGTGCTTTCCAGGGGCTACGGGCTTATCGGACTTGTCATAGCGCTTGTTGCATCGAATAGCATAAGCTGGATTGTTTTGTATGCATTGGTGTCCAAAAACATATCAACGTTAAAGCCCAGGATGGACTTCAAATTCATCAATTCCATTTTAAAGCAGTCGCTTCCATTCTGGTTCACAACTATCTTCATGTCCATTTATTTTAAGATAGACACCATAATGCTGTCTTTCATGACAGGCTATGCCGCAACAGGCTGGTACAATGCCTCCTATAAGATAATAGACACTTTGTCATTTTTGCCATTTGTAGTTATAACGGCAGTATTCCCCGCAATGTCAAAATTCTACAAACAAAACACCGTATTGTTAAAAGTTCTTTACGAAAAATCGTTTTATTACCTAACTGTTCTTGCGTTGCCCTTGGGCATTGGAGCAACATTGCTGGCAGACAGGATAATATTTTTTGTGTACAAGCAGGGCTTTGAGAATTCAGTCATGGTCTTGCAGATATTGATATGGGCGCTTGTGCTTGTTTTTGTAAACTATGTCATGGGCTATCTGCTCAACTCAATTGAGAAACAAAAATTATTTACAGTGTCTACCGGACTATGCGCTTTACTGAATATTATCTTGAACCTTTTCTTAATACCTTTATATGGCTTTATAGGAGCTTCGATTGCCACAGTCATAACAGAGCTATTCAATTTCATCATGCTCTATTATTTCACATCTAAGAATGGATTTGGGATAAATATATTGAAAACTCTTATCAAGCCTGCAATAGGAACTGCGATAATGGGGATTTTCGTGTTTTATTTCAGCTGGCTTCATTTGCTGCTGCTTATCCCATTAAGCATTTTGCTGTATTTCCTGTTGTTATTTTTAATCGGCGGTATACAAGAAGACGACAAAAGGCTTTTGCTGTCATTTGTCGGAATCAAGTGATTTGGAATAAGATGAATCCATTGTTCTGGAAAACTGGCTTAAACTTGCCAAAGGAGGTCATATCCTGTAGCTTTTTGTTAGTTTCATTTACTCCAAACTTATTTGCAGTCTGCCCGTCAATCACGATGTACTTGTAATCTTTGTTTTTTAGCCAGTTATAACTGTTGTCTGCACTGCTATTAAATCCGGTTTTCTGAAACTTATTTATGTCTTCGCACCAATGGCACGTAAACTTATCAAAACCGATTATTGGGGCGTTATTAGCGAATGTAAAAACTTTGGAATTTGCTGGCAGGTTATCCTTCAACCATATGTACCCGGTTATTTCTTCGTTTGATGCCCAGAAAGCGCCCGGAGGCCATGAAACCGTGTTAACAAGAATTTTTGGCTGTGCCGAAGTGATATATATTCCCACAAGCAAAATCACCAGCACACAGTATTTAGCAATATTGCCCACTGTCTTTTTTGACAGGCTCATCAAATTAAATGTGCCTTCTGCCGCTAGTATACATACTGGTATGGCAAGAAGCATCCATGCCCTGAAAGGCGATATTTTTATCTTTATTAAGCAAGTCCTTGTACCGCAAGAACAAAAATATAAGTGCAATTACAGTAAGTGCAGACAAAACTACTCCAATTCCGACAGGGTTGTTTATAGCATTTATTCCCTTAAAGCAGTTTGTTCCCGGCTGGCACAAGAAATCGGAAATCGTGTAGAGTCTGTCGCCAGTCCCCCCAACTCCCAGTGCAGATTCTCTCCCAGGGGCAATTATGCCTAATGAAGTTAATACACCATAAAAACCATGTTTTAATATCATTGGCCACCACCACAAGACAAAAGACAGCAAAGCGCCAAGAATTCCTGCTAGGATATGATGTATCAGAACGTTTCTTTCAAGAATCATCTTTGCAAGCAGGTAGAACACAAAAAACAATCCAAAGTAAGTGCTGTGCGTCGGTGATGATGTCAAAGCAGTGACCATAGCCAAGCCTGCCACAATCCACCATTTGCTGTCATATTTTATCCTCTCAAGCGCATAAAAAGCCACAAAATACAGCGGCACCGTCAATGATATGCTCCAGATAAAATGGCTCATGAATGCAGGAATGGAAGCCAATGCGAATGAGGCAAAAAGCGCCTTGTGCTTATTTTGTGTGAATTCCTTGACAAAAAAATAGAAGAAGACAGTGGATAGTGATACGAGAAACGCATTAAAAAACTTCAACGTCCAGTAAACTGAGCCATTAGTCTGGTGGAGCAGCCCCATCAAAAGCTCGTATGTCGGCGGGTAAGGGTCCATGTAATGAAAACCCACAGATGTCTTTTGAAAAACTGATTTCTCCATAGAAACATATTTAACACCCATTGCATGGCTCCATGAGTCATCATCTTCAAGATAAGGGTAGTTAAAAGCGCCGGATGCATAGATATACAAGTTGACTAAAAAAATAACAAGCATAACTAAGATGCTTAGGTCTGTCTTAGTTATTGCAAACCGGGGTTTTAATTGCGATTTGTTTTTTATTGCATAGTATATTGGATAGATTAATGACAAGGCGAGTATGATTTTCCAGTCTATAGGTATCCTGAGCAAATTAAGCACAAGCCCCAAGAGAGGCAGCAGCGACAAGCCAAATCCCACCCTCATAAGATTTCTTTCCAGAAAATTTTCGGAATTTTTTACAAAAGAAGTTGCAGCGAGCCCTAGACCAAATGTGTAAACAAAAAAAAGCACTATGGTTAAAAAACTCATTTTAGGCTTGAATTAATGGTCATTTAATTTATTCGAAAATCTTTTCAGGTCATGCTCAACCATTATTTTGACAATCTCATTGAATTTTGCCTTAGGAGTCCACCCAAGTTTTTTCCGCGCATATGACGCATCGCCAAGAAGATTTTCAACTTCTGCCGGACGAAAATAGTAAGGATCAACTTCAACTAGAATTTTTCCGCTCTTTGCATCAATGCCTTTTTCCTCGAGCCCCTTGCCTTTCCAGCCAATCTCAATTCCAACTATCTCAAAAGCTTTTTCAACAAATTCCCTTACGCTGTGGTTCTCTCCAGTAGCTATCACATAGTCATCTGGCTTGTCCTGCTGCAGCATAAGCCACATTGACTCTACATACTCTTTCGCATAGCCCCAGTCCCTTTTTGCATTAAGGTTTCCAAGCATTAATTTTTCAGATATCCTGAGCTTTATTTTTGCCACTTGCTGCGTTATTTTCTTTGAAACAAAATTTTCCCCTCTTCTTTCTGATTCGTGATTAAACAGAATGCCGTTGCAAGCAAATAATCCGTATGCCTCCCTATAGTTTTTGGTAATCCAATGCGCGTACATCTTTGCCACTCCATAAGGGCTTCTTGGATAAAAAGAGGTCTTCTCTGTTTGTGGCACTTCCTGTGCCAAGCCGTAAAGTTCACTAGTAGATGCATTATAAAATCTGACATTCTTTGTCATTCCAAGTATACGTATAGCTTCCAATATTCTTAAAGTTCCCAATGCATCGGCATTCGCAGTATATTCCGGTATCTCAAAAGATACACGGACGTGGCTTTGGGCAGAAAGATTATAGATTTCATCGGGCTTTGTTTGCTGGAGGATGTGCAATATTGAGCTGGAATCCGTCATATCACCATAGTATAACTCAAAATTTCCCCTGTTCGGATTTGTATAATTGTATATGCTCTTGAGCCTTGACCTGTTGAAAGAGCTGGCCCTCCTTACGATTCCATATACTTTATAGCCCTTTTCAAGCAACAACTCTGCAAGATATGAGCCATCCTGGCCAGTAATACCTGTAATCAATGCAACTTTTTTTGTCATTTTACCTGACTTTTAACCCATTGTCGGGGAGGAGTTGTAATTATATAAATTTAGTGGTTTGGTATGTTGGAGGCTTTATAGGGCAAGGTTTATATATTGAAAATAAATACATGGGACGGTTTTAGAGTTAAATCGATGGCAGAAAAAAATTCGGAGAGAATAGAAGCGGATGGGCAGCTTTTGGCCATAGTAGTAAGGAGCTCTCTCAAAAAATCAGGGTACAATTTTGTTTCTCCTGTGAAGTTTCCGCTGCAGCTAGGGGTAAGCATCAGGAAAAAGGGAGAGCATGTAAAACCTCACAGGCATTTGCCCTTCAAGGAAATGCGTGATTTGGCTGCACAAGAGATTTTATATATAGAATCGGGCCAGATTGAGGTGAGCCTCTTTAACGGCAATAAAAAACACAAAACAATGACACTAAAGGATGGGGATGCCATACTTCTTAATTGCGGCCATGAGGTCAAGTTTCTTAAGGATACGAAGATGGTTGAGGTAAAACAAGGGCCATACAGGG
>CAZFEZ010000029.1:0-8694 GCA_964518225.1 uncultured Methanosarcinales archaeon
CCGGCGCCTACAGACGCAAGAACTGATGTGACTGCAATATCCTTGTACAGCCCAGTGTAATCCGAGAAGTTAAGCTGGTTGAACAAAAGGAATATGATTGGGATCATTATGATTGATGTTAAGTATATCACTGTTGCTCTTTTTGGGAGTATCCAGAGCAGTCTTTTATCCTTAATCTCCCTGTAGCCAGTCTCGTACATGAGCAGGATTATCAGCACATAAGAAAAAAATATCAGAATAGTGGCCCTTATTGTGCTTATCTGGGTCGCTATCTCCTTGCCGTACACAAAAGCAAAATGCGCAACAACTCCGATGAAAGCGCCTATGATGCCCTTATTCAGGTCCTTAATGCTTAATTCTTTCAATGGTTTTCGGGTTACTTCTTTCTTAATCTCTTTCTCCAGCCTTTCAACTTCCTCTGATTCTTTCTCAATCTTCTTTTCTTCTTTTAGGATATCTGTGGCTTTGTTGCTTAAAATTTCCTCACTCTTTCCAAGGCCCTCAACTTTATTCTCCACTTTCTTTTCCTCGGCAAGAATTTCGAGATCATGCAGGGCATCCCTGATTGGCTTTGCAGCTTCTACACCGCTGTCTGCCCTATTTTCAGCAGCTTTTGATTTCTTAACAGTTTTTCTAGAAATAGCTTTAGCTTTTGGCCTGCCTCTTTTTTTTGCCATTTAATCAGAATCCTACTTGAGATATTTAAAAGTTTTGATTTTGAATTTAACCTAAAATTTCTTTCATATGCCTTATCCTTTTCTCAATCAGCCTTTTAGTTCCAATATCTTCTCTGTGAAACAGATTCCCTTTTGCTGATTGTGTAGCTTCTTCTGCAATACTTTCAGCATTTTCAATATTGTCTGCAATCCCCAAACATGCAATCGCCCTCGAGGATGTTGAATACAACCCGCCCTCGCGCTGCTCTACAGAAGCGTAATAAATTTTCGCATTTTGCGGAATTTTCCCAATCCAAATTTTTTCATTCCTGGCAGGATTGTCCGGATACCCCTTTGGCACAAGATACTTGCACACAGCTGCCTTATTTTGGAATTTTATTTTTATTTTATCTAAATTCTGGTTTATTATTGCATTGCAGACTTCAGTAAAATCAGTTTCAAGCAAAGGCAGCACATTCATTGCCTCAGGATCGCCAAGCCTTGCATTATATTCCAGCAATTTAACGCCTTCTTTTGTTAAGATTAATCCTGCATACATCACACCTTTGTAAAACTCCCCCGTTTCCCTGTGAATGGCTTCAGCAACTTTCTGGGTCATCATCAGTCCTGCATTTATCTCTTTTTTTGTCAAGAATGGAAGCAGATGGTCTTCACACGAATACGAGCCCATGCCTCCGGTGTTTGGCCCTTTGTCGCCGGCAAAAGCCCTTTTGTGATCCTGCACAGGCGGCATTGCAATAACTGTTTTTCCGTCAGTCAGGCATTGCAAAGAAAATTCCTCGCCTTCAAATTTCCCCTCGACAACAACTGCCGGATGAGTCTGCAGAACTTCATTGCAGCACTCTAGCGCCTCTTTATTTGTTTTAAAATGGTCGCCCTGGACTTTTACGCCTTTGCCGCCTGTCAATCCGTCAGGCTTGATAACGCATCCATTTAAGCCGTCAATAAATCCTTTTGCATTTTTGATATTCTCTTTATTAAAGAGTTCAAATTTTGGATTGCCTTCGATCCTGTACTTTTTCAGCAAATTTCGTGTGAATGACTTGCTTGTTTCAAGCCTTGCAAGGCTTTTAGTCGGGCCTATCACATTAATATTTGATTCTGTTAATAAATCCGCAACCCCATTGCTTAAAGGCTCTTCCGGACCGATGAAAGCAAGATCCGGCTTTATTTTTTTGGCATAACCGCTTATCCTGCCCAACTCATTGTAATTTCCAATTTCAAAACTTTTTGATAACGCAATGATTCCCGGGTTCTTTGATTTTAAATAAGAAAATAAAGTTGCGTTTTTGTTTTTACACAATGTTTCCGCTATGACATGCTCTCTTGCGCCGTTTCCTATTAAAAGAACTTTCATCAATGACTAGGCTTTACTGATTGTTTATAATTTTTTTGATAAAACTGTCTTAACAATTGTTAATTATCCATAAATTGCATTTTGAATGAAATTTTTTATATAATTTATATAAAAGCGATAGATTTAAAAAGGAAAATGGCTTAATAGCATTAGATTAGAATAAAGGGGTAGTTAAAGGACTAAACCTCTATAATCAGTACATATAAAACATTATCTTAAACTGAAAATGGTATTTGGCAGAGACAGAAGAAATTATGAGAAAGTCTTGATAGCAGGGCCTACACGCGTAGGAAAGAGCACTAGGTTAGATAGTTTAGAAGAGCATCATCCAGATCAATTCGAGCGTGGAGAAAAATATAAGTATAGACGCGTAGGCGGTCCTTGGACAAGTGATGATAAGAAAAAAGATAGTAAGGTTCTTAGGACAGAAGAAGAGGGCAAACAATTGATGGCTGATGGAAAGATTGCTTTTGATTATGAGGGAGTGGATACTTGGCATTTGGTAGGATTAAAGGATTCACAAAGAACTGATAAACATATTGTTTACCTTTCTGACACAAATACTGGTGCTAGGGCGTTTAGGCAATATTTTAATGGTCATATCATTCCATTTCTGTTTTATACCAGCCCGGTACTTATTGAATCAAGGTTAAAAGATGCTCAAAGATATGCCAGTATTCCTGATGAGCAGATTGCAAAAAGACTGAATAAATTTGAAGAGGAATTTGCAGCTTTTGAAAGAAATGCTGAACATTATCTTTTTCCAATCCATATTAAATGGCCCCCCATAGATTGTAATATTGTTTTGCCGGAAGGCTTGAAAGATAAAGAGGTAAAAGAAGTTAAGGCGGATGTTCATAGAATTGTGTCCCTTGTTAACATACACCACAAATATCACAAATCTGGAATTAATGTTGAAGAATTTCATGATGCGTATTCAAATGATATCTCAGGATTATTGGTTGGAAATGATTTGCCTACCCTAAGAGCAAAATTAGAGAATTGGAAATCGACAACAGATGGTAATGGAGGACTTAGAAATGATAGGGCAGTAGTAATTGATTTGACTAACGAACTCAATAGGTACAAAAGACCAATTTCGGATGAGGTCAAAGGAGTAGTACGAAAAGTTAAAGTTGTAGACTATACAAAATTTAATGGTAGGCATACAATTGCTTTAGAGGGACTTGTTAATCCTTATAGTCCACGCGTAGGTGCAAGTCCGGAAGATGTAGTGTTGGATCTAATAGAAGCAAAGATTGGTCAACCTACACAAAGAAGGCTTGTAAGAAATGAGGCATTTGAGCATGATTCCTATTTTGGTTTGGTAACGGCAGATAATGCTCTTCTACGGGATGGTGCTCACTATTCATTGGGTGACCCATTGCGAACAGTTCCAAAACATCCGTCGATTAGTATAATCTTCCTGTATTCACAAGGTGGAAAAGTTAATATTCGTGGGCACAGCTTAGATGAAATATTAGGATTACCACAAAGATTTGAAAATTTATATAGTAGTATGTCCAATAAAGAATTAGTACTCGATACTCATCCTTGATACTTTCATATCAGTTAATAATTCAAAAATATGTTCCATTTTACTAAGCAGAACCAGTTCATCTGCCGGTAACTTGTTTTTATACTGAAATAAAAAATTTAACATATCATTCCTATTCTTATGTATCTCAGTCGCTTTTTTCAACTCAAATTTGAAAAAAAATTCAGAATACAATTTTATTGAACTATCAATCAGCTGAATTAATTGAATAGTTTTACTGTCTAATCTGTGTTTAATCTTTAGCAAATCACGTGCGGCATTCTTCAATGCATCTATCAGTTTATCTAAACTTGCTAGGATATGATAAAGCACAACAGTTTTTCTATAATCAGGGTAACCATACTTATTCAATAACCTTGAGCAGTAACTTATAAACTTGGTTATGGAATCATGTTTTTCTTCTAGAGTTTCTATCAATTGTAGATTCATTTCTTTAGCACCTTTTAATAAATCAGTACTGGCGTCATTCAGCAACAAAAATATTCTTCTAAAAACAGTATCGAACTCTTGGATAGAACTAACAGAGATATCTTTTATCAGACAAAAATTATCTTTTTGCTGGATGATCTCATATCCAATCAACCTATTCACTTCTCTGTGTATAATTGTTATGATGCTCTCTTTCTTGTCTAATTTGAAATGGATTGTGGTTGGCTCATTAAAAACAATTTTTATTTCATCATAACCAAACCTATAAAGGCTTTGAATGTAATAAAGGATAGTAGTCCTATCCAGTCCAGTCACGTCGATTTCTATACTACCATGTTCTATCTCTTTCTGATTAGAGACTATAATCTTATTCCCCTGCTCTTCCACTTCAATCTCATCGCCTTTCTTAATTCCGTACTTCTGAGTCCACTTTCTAGGCAAAGAAATCAATTGCGTGGAGTTTGCTATCTGTATGACTTTTCTTTTAATGTTAACCACACCCATTATAAGTGCTATAAGCAACTTTAACATTACTTAAATAACTTTAAATTATTATAAAATGCCCCTTCAGTCTTTATAGCATATCTTAGAAATTTAAATATATTTATAAATTTTTCTTTTTTATATAAATTTTAAAGAAATTATAAACTTTAAGGGCAAATTATATAAAAATAATAAGCTACCCAGCAATTACATAGGTAATTCTATGCAAAGAGGCTGAATGTAAAAAGATGAGCAGATGAACCTATGCAAGGTGTGTGAAATGAACAGGAGAGACATGTCAAAGTTTGTGAACCTGAACGAGGTAATGGAAAAAAGAGAAGAAGAGAGCTTTAGCTTCTTTACAGATGATGTGACTGAAGACCTGAAGTATAAGTAAAGAGGATAAAATTGTGTTTAAAAATACGATAAAATGTTCTGGTTCTTCTGAATTGCTGCAAGAGTATTATTCAAAAACCCAAAAAACATCAAATAACAACAACAGAATCAAAATTTTGATATTCTTCGTTATAATTTGAATTAAACTACACTTTCTTTTCCATATCGAAAACAATTTTTTATATAAATTATAAATTTCTCAATGAAAATACGAAACATTTATATAAATAAACCATCACACAAAATTGTTATGGGGGTATCATGTCAGGTGAAGCAAACCATCAATGCGGCATAGCCGCAAAGCGCTGTTCTATCTCTACAAGCTTCTTCTCAACCAGCAAAACCGGGGCCAATTAAGCGCCGGGGTAACGACATTCAACCCCTCCAGGCTGCAAATTCTTGACACATACAAGGAGCTGGGCCCAGTCAATGAAGTTTTTAAGACAAGCGACAGGCAGCAGTCTCTTGAACTTTTTAAGAGGTACGCGGGCAACAAAGGCATCGGTCATGTAAGGTATGCCACATCAGGAAGCGAGGAGCGAAGCTTGGCACAGCCTTTTGAGAGGCATCACGGCAGGAAATGGAAATGGTTTTCCTTTTGCTGGAACGGCAATCTGGCAAATTATCAGGAGCTTAAGCAAAATTTAATGGAGAAAGCAGACTATCATATCATTTACAATACAGACACAGAAATACTGATGCATTACCTGTCAAGAGAATTAAGGGGTTCAGAAAGGCCGAGCCTTGTTAAGGTTTTTACAAGGCTGGCTCAAAAGCTAGACGGCTGCTTCAACATAGCTTTTATGAATGCTTTTGGAGAGATGATAGTCTTGCGCGACCCTTATGGATTCAGGCCGGTTGTTTATGGCTGGAAAGATGACATGTTTCTTGTTGCTTCTGAAAGCAATGCATTAATCAATTGCGGCGTAACAGATTACAAGAATCTGCAGCCGGGCCATTTAATTTATATAAAAAACGGCCATGTAGAGATTAAGAAATTTGCCGAAAGCCCTAAAAAAGCCCATTGCATGTTTGAATGGGTTTACTTTGCTAATGTAAGCTCGGTTCTTGACAACCAATCGGTTTACATATCAAGAACAAACCTCGGTAAGGAACTGGCAAAACAGGAAACTGAAAAAATTGACGAGCATCATGTGGTTGTTCCTGTTCCTGACACTGCAAAAGCAGCCGGCGACGCTATGGCTTATGAATTGAAGGTGCCTTCTGCAGAAGGCCTTATAAGGAACAGGTTTGTCGGAAGAACTTTCATTGAAGGCTCGTCCAGGGATGACAGGGTTCAGAACAAGTACACTGCATTGAAGGAAATATTGCATGGGAAAAAGGTAATACTTGTTGATGACAGCATTGTCAGGGGCTCAACGACAAAACAGCTTATCAGCTATATCAAAAAAGCAGGAGGCGCAAAAGAGGTTCATGTTCGTATCTCCTGCCCACCCCTAAGGGGTCCCTGCTTTTACGGCATTGACATGTCAACAGTTGCAGAACTGCTTGTGCCAAAATACGAAAAAGAGCCGAAAAAAGGGGAAATCTCAAAAGAAGTTGTTGCAAAGATTGCAAAAGACCTTGGCGCTGATTCTCTAGCTTTTCAAAGCATACATGGACTGGTGAACAGCATAGGCAAGCCCGCAAAAGAGCTGTGCATGGCATGCATTACCGGAGAGTACCCAACATCAGGCGGAAAAAAACTCTATCAAAAAGCATGGGACAACTATAATAAGGGAATCAAGGAAAGGACTTATGCGTGTTGAAACATGATTCAATCTAATCAATTAAAGATTAATATACAAACAACCGTTGCAGCAGACATGGTGTTTTAGCTTCGAAATTCTTTGCCAATCTCGTTTGCCTTGATATCCTGTTACAAAATTTTTCCAAAAATTGAGAAAAATTTCTTATGGTTAAAATGAACTTAAACAATCTTATATCACAAATCTGCACTCCGATACCCTAATGGGAAATTCTACCAACGAAAGACCTACGAGCTTACAGATCAGGGGAAGATCACTGCTGTGTTAGAGGAGCGTACGTTTCAAATTTAAAAAATAAATGTTAATCTATACCATTTTCAAGAAATCTTCTCTTGAAATTTCTGTTTCATTAAGAATCCTTTTTAATAAACCCCTCCCTATTTCTCTACCGGTGTGCAAAGGAACGACAGTACACCTCCCATCATCATGCTTCAAATAAATATGGCTTCCTTTTTGCCTTATAACCTGAAATCCAAATTTATTAAGAATTTTTATAAGTTCCTTTGCAGTAAGAAGTGGCAATTTGCCATTCATAAAGGAACCTCAACAGTCTGAACACCAATGAACTTTTCGTTTCCAATTTCCTTCTTTTCAACTTCTAAGCACAATTCAATAGCTTCCCTTATATTCTTCATAAGTTCGTCAAGAGTTCTTCCTTGCGTGTGGCATCCTCTTATAGAAGGAACATAGCCTACATAATAGCCATCTTCATCCTTCTCTATCACTACGGTAAAATTGCGCACTTTGCATACCATTTTACTAGGAGATATCCTATATAAAGCTTTCTTTTTATAAATGGGAATGCAAATTAGAGAAGATAATGAAATAACTTATGCTTGTTGAAAATTGGCAAGGTAAAAAGACTTTCTTATTAATCTGGCTCCTGTTTCTGGGCCTTCAGGATGATCATATAATGAAGTTCCAGTTATAATCACAAAATCATTGCTTCCTACGTCCTTTCTAAGCTTAAGTGCAGTTTTTGGAGATTGTCCTCCGCAAAATCCCGGAAATGATTTTTTGATTCCGCCTAAATCACTTAGCAATGCGGATATATTCTCAAAGTGGTCTTCTCTTGGCATAACCTCAAAAGTACCATATGGCGCTGGGCATATCACGATGTCTGCTCCGCATAATCTTTGCAAATATGCAAATACGCTGTATGCAATGCCATGATTTTTTGTATATGCTCCGTACATTAATGCATTGTGCGCAATAATTGGCAGTTTAAATTCCATTTTTACATCTTTAATAATCTCAAAACCATTTATAGCTGGGCTGACCATGAATCCGTTTGCTCCACTGTTCATGGCAGTCTTAGCGTTCTCCATTATTTTAGACGGACTGCCGGAGCCGATGAAGGCAAAATACATCTTTTTTTCACCAGTGATTTTTTCTGCTTCTTCAATAACTTTTGAAACTGCCTTAACCCTTACTTTCAAGCTGTTGTAGCTTGGGTTACAAATTAGCTCGTCATCCTTGACAATGTCCGCACCTCCTAATAATGCCTCTTTTGCACGCTTAGCAAACTCCTTGGGGTTTAGACCGACACAAGGCTTGACTGGACCGCATAATATCGGGCGCGAATAGCAGTTGAGTTTTTTTCTCAATCCATCTACACCATATTTTGGACCTTCATAATGTTTTATTATAGATTCGGGTAGCTTTACAGATAGAATCTTTACTGGACGCAAGTCTTTAATGTTAAAGGTATCACCGCCTACCGCGCTTAGTGCCATGCTTAAAGAATTCTCACAATTTTCGGAAGGAAACGCAATATCCGCTAGAAATTGATTTTTATTAAGTTTACGGATTGATTTTTGAATATATCTTGCGGAATACTTTTTTAAAGTTTCCAGATTATAGCCTATTGAATTTGATAAGCTCTGCTCTTTACATAGTTTGATAGCTGCAAATTCAGGATCAAGATTTGTACTTATTAAATAAGTGGCAATTACCGAATTATCGTCAATATCTTTTTGAACAAAAAGATTGCCTTTCTTTTTCATTTCAAAAGGTTAGTTGTGC
>CAZFEZ010000030.1:0-8592 GCA_964518225.1 uncultured Methanosarcinales archaeon
AGATTTTATATAGTGGTGCATTTGCGATTTGGAGCCTGCAGGATTGAAATGCATGAACAAAAAACTTTATGATCTTTTGTACAACACTGAAGAAAAATATTGGTGGTTCATAGGCCAGCGATACCTTGTAGAGCGCTACCTAAAGAGATATTACAATTCAAAAAATAATCTAAAGTTGCTGGATGTTGGATGCGGTACAGGTGCTACACTTAATCTCCTGGGCAAATATGGGAAACCCTATGGAATAGACATCTCAAAAGATGCGATAGATTATTGTAAAATTAGAGGATTTACTAATGTTGGAAAATCCAATGCACTAAACATAAAATTTGAAGACGACACGTTTGACGGGGTCACCAGTTTAGGAGTTTTCTATCATAAAAGCATAAAGGATGATGTTAAAGCCCTAAAAGAAATGCATAGGGTACTCAAGCCCGGAGGGCATCTCATATTTTTTGATTGTGCTATGATGAGCCTGTATGGAAAGCACACTATCGCTTTTGATGGTGTTAGACGATACTCTAAAAAAGAGCTTAAATCAAAGCTCATGAAATCAGGTTTCGAAGTAGAGAAAATATCATACATAAACACCTTTATTTTTCCCATAGTATTCATGAGGAGAAAATTAGAAAAATTCAGCAGTTCAAAGCCGAAATCGGAAGTGAGTGATAAAATAAATCCATTATTAAACTTTTTGTTGAAAACAATATTCAAAATCGAGATTAGGCTGATTGATTATGCCTACTATCCATTTGGTGTTAACATAATGGCTCTCGCTAAAAAGCCTTCAAAATAGTTATTTCTTATAGTGGAGGAGTTCTATATCAAAAAATTCTTTTTTGTCTTTAATCTGGTATCTTCCATCCAAATACGCTTTAATTTTATCTTCCGGATCAGAATATTTTGTGAAAGTTAGCAGTACCCAAAATGAATCTTTATTGTTGAGATGTAATTTAAGTTCATTAACATCATCAACTCCGACGACATTTGGCGTATCCCCATAGTAATACCATACACCCCTTTTCGCTGTATCCTTGCTTATCAAAATCAGCTCGTTTTCTGGAAGATAATCTGCAACTTCTCTAAACTGCTGTTTATCTATATTTTTGTAGTAGGCATAAATGGGAGGGATACTAGTAGCAATCAATAGGATTAATATCAATCCTGAAAACTTTGAATTAACTATCCCTATCGAAATCATTAAAAGATATACCGGAATTATGAAAATAAGTATCCTCATATGAAAGATTGTGATACTTTTGTGAAGCCAGGAAATAATTATTGCAGAACCTATAGAATAAAAGAATAAGGAACTCGCAAATATTGCTGATTCTTTATTCATTAATGACTTAAATAATCCAAAAATGAATTCTAATGAGCATAATAATGTTAAGGCTCCTGCTGAGAAAAACAATATAAATTCAAACAGCGTTAAATCAAAATTTGAATTGTGTAATTTCTGGCGTGTGGAATCTTCTGGGTAGACCCATGTATCAAGCTCTACAAGGAATTTGGCTAGTTTAATGATATCTGGTCTTCCATCAATATGTAAAGTATCTACTTTACTAAACAAAATTCTCCCCATTATGGGGATGTACAAGAGAGCTAAAATTATGAACACTGTCAAAACTTTTATTTTGGTTTTTTCTCTTTTCACATTCCAAATTTTTGATATATATAAAGTAAAAAACCCTTCAAACGATACCAAAAGAACAAGGGGCATATAGGAATACATTATAAGCAAATTTACAACGAGTAATCCGATAAAGTGGCCTTTTTTACCTTCTTTAATACATTTTAGGAATAATATAATTGATAATGTACATAAAAATAACAAATAACTAGCTGGCCTAGCTTCCTGAGAATACCAAATCAGTGTGAGGTTTATGGCAGCAAGAAACGCTGTAAGTAATGCAATCTTTTTATGGAATAACAACTTGGCGAGGTAAAATATAGCTATAAGGGCGATTGACCCGAAAAATGCCGAAAAAGATCTAAGTGAAACTTCGCTAATCCCAAACACTTTTGTCCAGCCTTTCAAAAACACGTAGTAAACAGGCAGTTCACTGTTGTAGGTATACTTAGAATCAATAATTACTTGCCCTTCTTTCATAGTATTTTTTATAATGTCCAAAGCTGTATATTTTTTCATGGCAAAGGCAGTATGGGCTTCATCCTGCCAGAAGCTTTCACTGCCAATTTGATGAAATCTTAAGAATATCCCCAGAAGTAGTATTGATCCTAAAATTATTAGAGTCTTTTTATCTTTCATTTTGGTTTTTCAGCTATGCACACCAAAGTGAGGCCAAATGGGAGATTAAACCAATTGACAATCAGTGATTCAAATTTTAGAACCCCCAGTAGAACTATATCGATTAATGACGGAAGAATAACAAGATCTGATTTGGCATTCTTCTTTTGCACTGATGGTTTGAGTATTTTTTTTATTATTCTTAATAGAACAACTAGCGGGCATAAAAACATGTTAAAATGTGAGATTTTTTTAATCCTGAATCCAGCACTTTCAACTATCTGCACCAACTTTTTCTTGTTATGTCTTTGAATTGTATGTTGCGATAAATCATGCTCTGTCTTTAGGGTTGAATGCAAAAATGGAATTGCTGGAGTTTCAATTATCAAGATACCGTTAGGTTTGCACACCCTATGCATTTCTTTTAGGGCTTTAACATCGTTCCTTATGCAGCATAACGCCCCAAAAGAACTTACTATATCAAACGAATTATTCTTATATTTCAAATTTTCGGCATGGCATATCTTAACATTATACAACCCTCTTTTGCGGCAAAAATTTACAGCGTCTTTAGACACGTCACATCCATAAACACTTCCATACTTCTTGAGAAATACCATATTTATGCCCGTACCCATCCCTACATCTAGTATTTTTGCCCCCTTTTTGTCTGCAAATTTTTCAATAAGAAGTTTAGAGAGATACCTATGCCCTTTAAACCACCAATAATCATC
Organism: uncultured Methanosarcinales archaeon; assembly: GCA_964518225.1. Classification (GTDB taxonomy): domain Archaea; phylum Nanobdellota; class Nanobdellia; order Woesearchaeales; family GW2011-AR4. Next base: position 2,986 of record CAZFEZ010000030.1, read on the forward strand.
CTCAAATTTGTAAAGTCTTCTGTATTCTTCTTTATTCATTTTGAAAATTTTAATTAAAAATTAATTTGGCGATTAATTTTCAACAAAATAATATTATTTACTTCATTTTGCAAAAATTTTCAGCGGATACCAATCAGTCAAATAAAACTAATCTTTAATCTTGCAAAGAGCAATCTCTTTTTCAACTTCTTTAAGATCAAAATCCATCATTAATCCTACCAATTCTCTAATTTTTATCTTTGGTGAATAGCCAAACGCTTTTTTTGCTTTTGAATAATCCCCTATGAGCTCGGCAGTCTTCCCAGGCCTGAGTAGTTTGGGATCAATTTCAATATAATCTTTCGCCTTTAGGCCAACATGCTTGAAAGCCTCGTCCGCAAATTCTCTTATAGAATGAAGCTCACCTGTGCATATTATGAAATCGTCAGGTTTATTAAGCTGCAAAATGTTCCATGCAGCCTCAACGTAGTCTTTTGAATATCCAAAATCAATTTTTATATCTATATCTCCAAGATATAGCTTCTTTTGCAATCCTTTGGATATTCGCGCTACTGCTTTTGTTATCTTTCTTGTGACATATTCTTCACTGCGCCTTGGGCTTTCATGGTTGTAGAATATTGCTGTAGACGCAAATAACCCAAACACATCCCTATAATATCTTGCCAGCAAGTAAGAAAAAGCCTTGGCTGCCCCGTAAGGGCTTTGGGGCCTGAACCCAGTTTCTTCATTTTGAGGGTTCAAGGCTTTGCCGAACATATTGGAAGAAACAGGCTGGAAAAACCTTATTTTTGGATCTACCTGCTTGATAATCTCAAGAATTCTGCCTACAGCCGCGCCTGTAATGTCAAATGAGTAATCCACGGAGTCATAACTCCAGCTTACATGGTCTTGGTCTGCCATGTTGTACAGTTCTGCAGGTTTTACCCCCTTTATTACCCCATAGATAGAGGTGGCGTCTGCCAAATCACCTTTATGCAAAACAATTCTATCTAAAATATGGATTATATTTTTTTTATTTCCAGTTGCAGAGCGCCTAATAAGACCATGTACCTCATAACCCTTATCTAATAATAATTCTGCAAGGTAGCTTCCATCCTGCCCGGTAATGCCAAAAATCAAAGCTTTTTTCATTTTACCTTTTTCAATACTTATTATCAACACCCCAAACATCCGGGAAGCAGTTATACTTCCTAACATAATCAATGATATGCAGAGAAATTAATCTACTTATAAGTTTTACGGCTTATTCCCTTTTGTAGCCATTAAGAAGTGATTGAAGGCAATCGCCTTCTTATGGTATAATAACGTACTGTAAGTCTTTGCGCCATATCAAATAATAGCCTTTCGTACCCTAGCTTAAAGAATTTGTGTTTCCATCTCCATTTAGCGATAATGTGAGAGACGTAAAATATCTTATTATTTAAAAATTCTCCATACCTGAATGCAAGCATTGCAACTACATATAAGTTTTTAAGTAATGTTTTATCTTTAACCCAGGGAGTATTTACCTCATGGGCTACCATGTTTGCCCAGTCTTCAATTTTCTTAGGCTCTTTGAACCCTTCTTCGACTGATATCCTGTACAGTTCTGTTCCCGGAATAGGGCTAAAAGTTTGCAGGGTAATATTTGCTTTTTCATCAACCTTGAGTATCCAGTCAACCAATTCAAAACTATCCTTCATATGATCCTTCGGCTCACGCGGAAATCCAAAAACAAAGGAATAAGTTGGAATTATCTTAGTTTTCGCTATCGCTTCCACACATCTCTTAATCTGTGGTAAGGCTACCCCTTTCTTCATATAGTTCAATGTTTCCTGATTGCCAGATTCAACCCCAAAAAATATATACTGGCAGTTACCATCTTCAAGTACCTTTGCAGTTTCTTCATCAATATAGCTTACTCTCATGCTAGCACTCCATTTCATATCTAGCTCCTTTGTCACTTTATTTATTTCAAACAAGCGCTCTTTTGAAAAAGCGTCGTCATCGCAAAAAGAGATTTCTGTAACTCCCAAATCTTTTAATTTTTTTAATTCATCCCTCACCATTTCTATAGGCCTAAGACGAACTATCTTTTTATTAAAGACGTCATTATAACAGAATGTGCAACTATAAAGACATCCTCTTGAGGACTGATAAAAAACAGGTTTTATAGATTTTATATGTTTATCTTTAACCAAATACTTATTCAAAAGTTCGTCGTTAATCCCTTCATACGGGAATTCAGCTTCAGCAAAATTCATGAACTCTCTTGGTTTGTTAATGATTATTCTCCCATCCTTTTTCCAGGCAAGACCATCAATCTTTTCGAAATCTGTCCTTTTATTTTTTAAAAAATCCGCAAGCTCCAAAAGCGTTTTTTCGCCCTCTCCTACGGCAACAAAATCAATATACTTCTGTTCTATTGTCTGGTTAATGCTAACACTTGGATGGACTCCACCCCATACTATTGGCATATCCGGATTTTTCTTTTTTACAAACTTTGAAAGATTAATCGTAGATATTATCTGATAAGAAGTCATCGTAGATAGTGAAACGAGCAGCGGGTCTCTTTTCAGGTAATCCTCAAGTAGCCCCTTACTATCAACTCTTTCATCAAAATATAGTACTTCGTAACCTCTTTTTTGGAGATATTTGCCTATAGCATACATAGTTAATGGAAAATTTACAGTATGCGGAATCGGGCTATGCTCAGGATAAATCAAGACTATTTTATTCTTCATTCTATTACATACAATCTTATCAGATTGTATACTCCGTAGACTATACCAAAACCAGTTGCAATATATAAATATATCGATGCAAAATACGATAGAAAAGAAAATAAAATCCCTTCTTTAGCAGACATAGAATAAAGAAACCGAATATGGGATACCAATATAATCATTAAGAAGAATACCGGTATAATAAGAAGTTTAGCTGATATTAAACCTAGGGGTACAGACATAATGCTTAAAAAAGAGAATAATGTCATTAAAGAGTCAAACACCGAGCCCGTGCAACCCTCTGATTCAAAACTTCTTTTTCTTAGAAAGAGCGGGACATATGTAGATGTCCTTTTAAAAAGCTCGCGTGCCCTTCTATTCAGGCTGCCTTTGTAATGGCGGTATAGTATATCCCGGTAAATACAATTCTTATAACCCTTCCTTAGCAGCCTATGAGCAAATTCATATTCCTCTACCCCTACATCTTTATATTTTAAATCAAATCCGTTGACATCGTCAAACACACTCTTTTCTATAAAACCACATTCCGACTGAATACAAGAGAATAACCTACATTTTTCCTTAGCTTTCCATTTGTATGCGTATGAGCGTTTCAATGTAATGAACTTCTCCCCAAACTTCCCTGAAATGTACTCTCCTGAATCTATAGCTCCAATACTCTTTATTTCTGGATTTGATTTATATTCTTCAACCATCTTTGAAAAAGTATCCTCGTAAACAAGAATGTCGGAATCTACAAAAACAAGAAATTTTGATTTGCTATTTTCTGCTCCAATATTTCTAGCATTCGCAACCCCTTTGTTTTTTTTTAGCCTTATTATCTTGCAATTGTATTTTTTCACCTTTTCAATTGTTGAATCTGTAGAGCAATCGTCAACAACAATAACCTCAAAATTCTTGTAATAAGAATCAAAAATATGTTTTAGACACTGGTCTATGGTCTTCTTACTGTTATGTACCGGAACTATTATTGACAATTTCATTGTTCTATGTAAGGATACTCTCACAGGCTTTAGCCTGTAGGGGAGGTCATTTTACTGGGCAGTGTAGGCACTTTACTTTGTGGAAAAATTACCCTGATTAACGATTAACATTATTCAAAACAAAAAGTGTGTGCAACAAATCTTTGTATACGCACCCAAAACATGGCTTTATGGTAATCAATACAGTGTGACCATGGGATCATCCAATAACTTTGAAATTCGGTAGAGGCACTATAAACCTCCCACCTTTCTTTCTCCATTCCTCCTCCCTTTCATAAAATTCATCGAAAAATGCATATGGCAGAACAAGAAAATAATCCGGCTGAGCCTTTCTTGCTTCCTCTTCAGATACGATCGGAATCATGGTCCCTATAGTGTACTTGCCACACTTCCATGGGCTTTTTTCTGCAGCAGCTTCTATCAATGAGCCGTCAAGGCCGTAATATTGCAGTATTGTATTCCCTTTTGTAGAAGCTCCGTAAACAAAAACTTTTTTCCCCTTTGCAACCTCAGCCTTTATGAAGTTGACACATTTATTCTTATTACTTTCTATTCTCTTAAAGAAATCCATATAAGGTTTTTTTCCCTGAAAATCTTTTTCGTCGTCCTTTATCTTTTTTACTCTTTCTTCACAACCTTCTGTCCTTACCTTCGAGCCCTTTAGTCTGGCATAAACCCTGTAGCTACCTCCATTCACATCATTTATCTCCACGTCAAATATCTCGAGCCCGTGTTTGTTGAAAAGGTACTCCAGAGACGAGAATGAATAAAATTCAAGATGTTCGTGGCATATATTGCCGACGTCATTCATATCAAGCATATTCTTCAGGCACATAAGCTGCGCTATGAAAACACCATCGTCTTTAAGTGCCCTGACGATGTCTGCAATAAACTGGTTCGGATCTTCCATATCATAAAACATCCCAATGGCTGTAATGATCTTGGCCTTCTTTCCAACTACCCCGTCATAGCTCTCAAAATTCCAGAAATCGTGAATGAAATGAGTCAAGCCCTTTTTACCTTCGTCAACGAGATTATCTGCCGGCTCAACGCCAACGAGCACAAGACCTTTTGTAGCATAGCTTCTTAGCAACGTCCCATCATTTGATCCTATGTCAAGTACAATATCACCGGACTTTAAACTGAACATTTTCTCAGCCTTTACAGTTATATCCCTCAAAGCTTTTTTCATGGTTTCAGTAACTCCAGACTTGTACCAGTAAAATCTTGAGTAAAGCAATTCCTGCGGGGCAGTATGCTTTAGCTGAAGCAAAGAGCAATTTTCGCATAAAATCAAATCCAGGGGTGCTTTGATGCTCTTTCCTTCGTCTTTCTTGTCAATGAAATTGCTCACATAATGATTTCCGAGAGAAAAAATAGGGATTATTCTGTCAGAATAGCAAACCCTGCAAGTTTTCCTTTCTGTTATGGCCAGCTGCTGCCGATCAAGCTCAGTATTCTTCAGCATTAATATAACCCTGTCATTTAATTTAGATAACCCAGATTTATTAATAAATTTTTTTGTTTATTAAAATATGAAAAATTCAATATCAATTCAGCCTGACTTTCAATATTTTTGAAATATACTGAATTCCATATTTTCCCAGCACAAAAAGATTGCCGTCTGATTTTGAAAGCCCTCCCTTCCTGATCTTGTAGACATATCCAACTTCTGTCGCCTTGTAGCCGCTCTTTATGCTTTTATAAACAAATTCCATAAAATACTCGCCAAACCCTTCTCTTGACAGCTTTATTTTATCGGTGACTTTTTTCTTGACAGCTATGACCCCAGAAGCGTAATCTCTCACATTAAAGCCTAAAACTGCATTGGCAAAAAGACTCACCAGGAGGCTTGCAAAAGCCCTCATTCTAGGCCTTAAATCTTTGCCGCCTTTTAC